>JAILJO010000124.1 GCA_024694675.1 Bacteroidales bacterium
GTACGGTTACTCTGCAGAGGACGTTGCAACAGAGTTCACGGAAATCAAGACTCAGTATCCTTCCAAGATGGTAACCCTTGCAGAATGCGGTACAGATTCAGGTATGGACTTCCCTGGGGTTGACGCATTCTGGAATGCCGGGGCCAAGTGGTCATGGTTCAATCCCTGGTATGGGGATTCAATGCCTTCTGACTCATGGTGGGAGGAAGCAATGAAAAGTGACAGCGTCATCACACGCGATGGTATTCCAACAGATTTATTTGAATAAAACAAACAGATTGTTATGAAAAAAGAGTATTATTTGGAGCCTCAGTCAGAGGCTGTTGAACTAACCCCCGGGGGAGCTATCCTTACTGGGAGTGAAACGGAGATGTCCTCCGTCGGTATTGCAAAGGGAGACAGTGAAATAGTTGATTTTATATGGGAGGAGTAGGTTATGAAAAAAGTTTTCTGTTTTATATTCGCCTTGGCATGCATGCTTGCTTGTAATAAGGCATCAGAGGAAGCAATTCCTGTTCAGAAAAAAACTACTATTAGTGTTGGTATCGATTTGCCTCAGACTAAAACGGAGCTTACCAGAAACGTAGACATATTGTGGTCCGAGGGCGATAAAGTGGCAGTTGATACGGACTCCGGGATTAAAGTTTTCACCCTTGAAAGCGGAAGAGGTTCCGCTTTTGGCACATTCTCCATCAACGAGGCTGTTACGGTGAAGAGTAGTGCAACTTCCTTTTATCCTGCTTCGATGAGCCCTTCGTATAACTCAGAAGATACAAAGTGGCACGTAAACTTGCCTGCGACTTATGAATGGGCCGAAAATCAGGTGCAAGCTCCTATGTATGCCTGGTTGAATGGCGGTTATAACTCTTTCAGGTTACTAACTTCAGTCATTAAGGTTGACATTTACAATATCCCTGAGGATGCCTCAAAATTAGTCTTTACTACTTTTGGAGAGGTGGTCTCCGGCGACTATGTGTTCGGCGGCGATTGTTTGGAGGTTGTAGCGGGAGAAAGCAATAAGTCAATTACTATTAACTTTACTGCGGGCGACGCCGCAGACCGGACATTCTTTATTCCGGTTCCTTATGGAAGCTATTCTGCCGGTGCAACATTTGTTCTGAAGAATAGCGCCAATGAGTCTTTGGCAACAAAGACTACCCCTGCTGCAATTAAAGTCGGGAAACAAGCTGTCTCTTATTTCCCGGCCATTAACTTCTCAGCTCAGAAAACAAAAATGATTGTTTGGGAGGGAAGCAAAAATGTTGGAGAAAGCGAATGGGAGAACTTTGCGTTACCGATGGATTTAGAGCTATGGAAGTCTTTACCTGTCGGAACAGACGTTACGGTTTATCTGTCAAGGACCGATGCTGGGAAGTATGCGCAGATGCAACCTGCTTGTCAATACACTTCAGAATGGAAGTGGAGTGATTTGGCAGATGGTGCAGAGGTGACAGGAGAAACCACACAGCGTACGTTTACACTTACGGACGATAATGTCGCCAAACTCACAAACGATTGTCAGTCTTTCATTATACGCGGAGAGAACTTCACACTTACCAAAGTAGAGGTCACTCTTCCCAAACCTGAACGTATTATTTGGACGGGCTCATCAAATCTTGGTGATTGGGCCCTCGATGTTGGAACTGATATCCCTAAAAGTTATTGGAGTAATCTGCCTTTAGGTAGTAGTGCTGTCACCATATATTTTACGGAGGATGGAAGTGTTTCAGACGAGGCATGGTCGCAGGTGCACTTTCAAGCAAAGACCTCGCCGGACTGGACAGATCTAGGACATAATACTTATCAAAAGGCTTCTGGACACAGGTCTTATTGTTGCATATCTCTTAGCAGTGATAATATTGCCTCAATTCAAGACAATGGTGTAAGTATAAGAGGATTGGGTCTCATCATCACCAAAATCACCTTACGCTAACATTTAATCCGGAGGGGGATGGTCCCTCCCTCCGGGTTCCACAAAACACTAAACAACATGAAGAAGTACCTGTACATACTTGCGGCAACAGTGGCCTGCCGGCAAAAAGAAATGCCGGCTGCAGACTTGTCCCAAGTACGGGTATACCATGCCGGCATAGGGGAAAAACAATATCTTTACAAAAATAAGCATACAGTAACCATCGTGAAAATCCATTCCATCTCCGCCTGCCTTCTTGTGGCTTTGACGCTTGTGGGGTGTACATCCCGTAAAAAGCCCCTGGAAACGCCTAAGGACCAGCTGGTCCATCAATTGTTCAGCTATGCCGAGAAAGGGCAGATTGCCTACGGCCACCAGGACGACCTGGTGTACGGCCACAACTGGGTGCTCACCGACTGGGAAGACGACCCGCTGGAACGCTCGGACGTGAAGGACGTTACAGGGCAGTACCCCATGGTGCTGGGTTTCGATCTGGGGGGCATCGAACTGGGCCATGCCAAGAACTTGGACGGCGTGCCGTTCGGGCTCATCCGCAAAGCTACGCAGCAGCATGTGCAACGGGGCGGTATAGTTACGTTCTCCTGGCATCCCAGGAACCCTCTTACCGGAGGTGATGCTTGGGATACTTCTTCAAAAGAGGCGGTTTCTTCCTTATTGGAAGAGGGCGTAGGGCATGAGGAATTCATGCAGTGGCTTGAGCGTGCGGCAGATTTTATTGCCTCGCTTGAGGTTCCTGTAATCATGCGTCCATGGCATGAAAACCTGGGAAGTTGGTTCTGGTGGGGAGGAAATCTCTGCACCCCTCAGGAATATAAGTCCCTGTTTCGCATGACTCGCGATTATTTCTCTTCCCGCGGTCTTGAGAACATACTTTGGTGCTATTCCCCCAATGGAAGTTGTACTCCCGAAGAATATCAGCAGCGATACCCCGGAGACGATTACGTAGATATCGTTGGAGTAGATACCTACGAGTTCATGGGAGAAGGGACTTTGGAAGAGGCGGCGCAGAATTACCGAAAAGAACTGCTGCCCGCACTTGATTTCCTGAAAGAATTCTCTTCTTCTCACGGAAAACTCATGTGTCTTTCAGAGACCGGCTTTGAATCTATCCCGGACTCCAAGTGGTGGACTCAGACCCTTTTCCCGGCAATAAAGGATTATCCTGTATGCTATGTTCTTACGTGGCGTAATGCGCATGACAGGCCGGAGCATTTCTATGCTCCTTGGAAAGGATTTGCAGGGGCAGAGGATTTCAAGGTGTTTGCAGGGTATGAACAAATTGTACTATTATGACTTACAGCGAGAGACTGGCTCTCTTGAAGGAGAAAAATCGCCAGTTGTTAGATAAGGAAAACCATCCCATTGAAGGGAACGGCATCTATGAGCGTTGGGAAAACCCTGTTTTGACTGCCGCCCATACTCCTCTTGAATGGCGTTACGATTTTAATGAAAAGCGTAATCCATATCTGATGGAACGTATTGGCGTTAATGCTACGCTTAACTCCGGCGCAATAAAGTGGAAGGGTAAATACATACTGGTAGTGAGGGTGGAAGGCAATGACCGCAAGAGCTTTTTTGCGGTTGCAGAGAGCCCGAACGGAGTGTCCCACTTTCAGTTCTGGCCCAGACCCATCACTCTCCCGGAGTGGGGAGAACCAGCGACCAATGTGTACGATATGCGCCTTACCGCTCATGAAGACGGGTGGATTTACGGCATTTTTTGCGTGGAAAGAAAAGACCACAGTAATGAGGCCGATTTGTCCGCCGCCACGGCATCGGCCGGAGTTGCGCGCACAAAAGACTTGGTAAAGTGGGAGAGACTTCCGGATATTCAGTCTAAAAGCCAGCAACGCAATGTGGTCCTGCATCCTGAGTTTGTTAATGGCAAGTACGCACTCTACACCCGTCCGCAGGATGGTTTTATTGACGCCGGAAAGGGTGGCGGCATTGGCTGGGCCCTGGTGGATTCAATGGAGAATGCTGTAATTGAGGAAGAAGTAATCATAAATCCTCGTCACTATCACACCATTATGGAGGTGAAAAACGGCGAGGGGCCTCATCCTATAAAAACATCCACAGGCTGGTTGCATCTTGCCCACGGTGTAAGGGCGTGTGCGTCAGGACTAAGATACGTTCTGTATATGTACATGACGGCCTTGGACAATCCCACGCGTGTAATAGCCCAGCCCGGTGGCTTTTTCATGGTCCCTGAAGGCGGAGAATACGTGGGAGACGTGATGAACGTCCTTTTCTCAAACGGATGGATTGCAGACGAAGACGGTAAGGTGTTCATCTATTACGCTTCTTCCGACACTCGTATGCATGTTGCCACATCCACGGTTGACCGCTTGGTGGATTATTGTATTAATACTCCTTCTGATGGCCTCAGAACCGGTCTTTCGGTAGAGGCAATCAACAAATTAATAGACAACAATCTATGAAACTCTTGGGATGGTAAGACGGTAAAGACAAAAGTATGCGAGGACGGCTCCTGGCGTGCTCTGCAGGTGATGTCTATTTTATAGGCATTGCCTTTCCGTCCCTCCAGGCCACGATGTGGGCATCGGGGAAGCCCATTTTACGGATGGAGTTGAGTTCCTCGAGGGCGGCGTCGTAGCTGGGGAAAAGTCCCACAAGATAAGTGTAACGAAGGTTTGCTCCCAGTCTTTCATAGACGGGGGAGAGGCCTTTTATGTCTTCAAGGGTGGCATGGACGGGGGAGTCGAAGAGTAGGATTTGGAATACGTCGCCGGGAGGGAGGGTGTTGTCTTG
>JAILJO010000129.1 GCA_024694675.1 Bacteroidales bacterium
CACCTGGTACCTTGAGCACTTTTGTATCTACCGGCGGGAGAACTCACAGCCGCAGAAGAGCTGGTTGTAAAAGTTCTCCTCCTTAATGATTTGGTTACGGCGCTCCTGAAGACCTCCGGAGCGCCAGTTTTTTGCCCACCAGGTGACGCCCGTGACTTGTGAACAGGCCCATTCGCCCGCTGCATTCACCTGCTCAAGGCTCTTCCAGCGGGAAGAGGCCAGCGTGGTTGCCAGCGTGTCAAAGCCGTTCTCGGAAGCATACTGAGCGGCACGAAGGAGCCTGTGCTTGAAGCATTCAAGGCAGCGGGCGCCGCGCTCCGGCTCGGCTTCAAGGCCGGCGGCGCAGCCAAGCCAGGCCTCGTGGTCATAGCTGTCCTCAACTATCTCCAGGCCCCATTTCCTGGCATAACGGATACACTCCTCAAGACGGTGAATATACTCGTCATGAGGAGTGATGTTTGAATTCGAATAGAAGATTACGGGCTTTATGCCGTTCTGCTCCATCCACTCCACTATGGCACCGGAGCACGGCGCGCAGCAGGCGTGGAGAAGGACCTTTTCCATGTTCCTAGCAGTACATGCCGCCGTTGACGGCGATTACCTGGCCGGAAACATAGGAAGACAGGTCTGAGCCAAGGTAGAGGGCAGTGTTTGCAATCTCCTCTACAGTAGCGCCGCGCTTCATGGGGATGAGTCGTATGAACTCGTCCTTCACGGCCTGAGGAAGGACCTCTGTCATCTCAGTAAGAACATAGCCGGGGGCTATTGCATTGGCCCTGATGCCGCGTGCGCCCATTTCCTTGGCGACGCTCTTTGCCATTGCAATGAGGCCGGCCTTGGAGGCGGAGTAGTTCACCTGGCCGGGGTTACCGGTCTGGCCGGCGATGGAAGCCATGTTGATGATGCTTCCGCTGCGCTGGCGCGCCATGACGGGAACAACTGCGTGGATGAAGTTGAAGGCGCTTTTCATGTTCACGGCAATGACAGCGTCCCACTGCTCTTCGCTCATACGCATCACAAGGCCGTCCTTGGTGATGCCTGCGTTGTTGACAAGTATGTCAATGTGGCAGAACTCCTTGACGATTTCTTCCACAACGGTCTGAGTCTCGTCAAACTTTGCAGCGTTTGATGCATATGCCTTTACTTTGTGGCCATAGGCCTCAATCTCGCGTACGGTTTCTTCAGCCGCTTCGTTGATTACAAGGTCAGTGAAGGCCACGTCTGCGCCCTCGGATGCAAATTTAAGGGCAATGGCCTTGCCGATTCCCCTTGCCGCGCCGGTAATGAGCGCCACTTTTCCGTCCAAAAGTCCCATAAAAAACAATTATTTGAGGCTGCAAATATACTATATTTTTGCCTTTTTTCTTATATTTGCAAAGTATGAAAAAGATTATCTCCCTCCTCGCACTGGTGTTTGTCGCCATGGCGGCATCGGCCCAGATTAAGTCCTACGCGGACAATGAGACCGCTACGTTCATCATCGGCCTTGACAGTTATTTCTACGGGGAAAGCGGTTCCCTGGGATTCAGCGTCAAAGGTAAGGACATGCGCGCCGCGGTGCTCTCCGGCACTGTCACCATCAACGGAGAGGTTATTGAAGAAGGGGAAGGAGACATCGTAATAGGCACGCACGATTTTACGGGAGACCGGCAGGTGGAACTGGTTGTTGCCAGACGCTCGAGTGAGACCCTGTACGCTGTTGTATACCAGTACAGCGCCGGGGAGTGGAAGGTCATCGGACGCATAGGAGCCGCAGATGAAGGCGCCCGCGAAATCCGCGTTTTCCGCCAGGCTTTCACCATCCGCAACAAGCGCACAAACGCCCTCTACACCTGGACTTACCACGCTCCCAAGTTCGACTTCAAGTCATCGGACGGCATAGAAGACCCCACACCTTCACTTTAAACTTTTTCGCAGGCTATGTCTACTGAACTATCCTTTTCTCCCTCCATGAAGATGGCGGAACTGCTGGAAAAGGACGCATCCCTGCTTGGCGTTTTTGCCAGGATGGGGCTGTCGTTCGGATATGGCGAGGCCACCGTTGAAGATGTCTGCAAGGCCGCAGGAATAGATGCCAAGAGTTTCCTGGTAATATGTAAGGTATATGCCCAGAGCGGATGGCGCCCCGGTCCGGAAGACCTGGAGGGGGTGGACAACGGAGTCATCGTCACTTACCTTTCCCGTTCTCACGACTACTATATCAATGTAGCCCTGAAGGACCTGGCCTCCGGAATAGGCCGCATGATGGTTCCTTGCGAGGAAGCCCACCAGAGGGTTATCTGGAAGTTCTTCTCTGACTTCAAAGAGGAGTTGGGAAAGCACTTCGAGTATGAGGAAACCAAGGTCTTCCCCTATGTGAACGACCCTGCTGCCCGCATAGCCCTTGGAAGCTATGAAGAAGACCACTCCGGCGTCTCGGAGACCCTGGAAGACCTCCGGAACCTTGTAATGACCCACCTCCCCGCCAGCGCGGACCAGCAGGAAGCCTTCAAGGTCCTCTCCGGCATCAACTCCCTTGAGGCCGATATCCGCTGCCACATCCTCCTAGAGGAAACAGCCCTGGAAGGCCGTAAAGTAGAAGAGCCGGAAGGTGACGACACCCTTTCCCCGCGCGAGAAGGAAATCCTTGTCTGCGTTGCCAAGGGCATGCTCAACAAGGAGATTGCCGATGTTAACAACATCTCCATCCACACGGTTATCACCCACCGGAAGAACATCACCCGTAAGACCGGCATCAAGACCGTGGCCGGCCTCACCGTTTACGCACTTCTCAATAACCTCATTGATATTAATTCCGTAGAGTAATGAACTACACTAAGTATCTCAAATTCTATCCCGACTTCCCCATCGAGGGCGTCAATTTCGTGGACATCATTCCCCTTATCCAGAATAAGGAAGTGTTCCGCAGCATCATCCGTGACCTTGGCAAGCTTTGCGCAAGCCCCAACATCGTGGCTCCGGAAGCCCGCGGCTTCCTGTTCGCCGCCCCCATGCTCACGGAATGCGACAACATTGAGAACGTAATCCCTTTCCGTAAATCCGGAAAGCTCCCTTACAACAACGGAGACCTCGTGGGCCTTGACATCACAAAGGAATACGGAAAGGACAAGATCTTCTTCCGCATCTCCGATGTCGCCGCCGGAAAACTTGAGAACGGTGTGTTCAACGTAACCTTCTTTGACGATATCCTCGCTACGGGCGGCACCGCCGTGGGCATCGCACAGGGCCTTCAGGGCCAGAAAGTGGTGATTGACGGCAAGGAGTATCCCATCAAGGTCACAGACTTCGTTTTCCTGGTGGAAATCCTTGGCCTCGGCGGCCGCGAAGCCTGCGAAGCCATCGCCCCCGTCAAGTCCATCATGCAGGTGACGGAGTAGCCTCTCCCATCGCTAGTTTGCAACCCGGTTGCAGTTAAAAGGGCGTAGCTTTGCATCAAGAAATATTGCAAAGCTATGGCACACGAACATAATCACAAGCATCATCGTCACCACGAGGAGGAAGAGGGTCACGGCAGGCTGGTCAAGATCATTGCCGCAGCGGTTCTTCTTGCAGTAGCAGTAATAATAGAGAAGAAGACTGACTGGGCAACCTGGCAGTATCTTCTCATATATCTCATACCTTATCTTATTGTAGGTTGGGAAACACTGAAGGAGGCTGCTGAAGGGCTCCTTCACGGCGAGGCGCTCAGCGAGGATTTCCTCATGAGCATCGCTACGCTTGGCGCCCTGGCCATTGGCTTCATGCCGGGCGCGGAGACACAGTTCCCGGAGGCCGTTTTCGTAATGCTGTTCTTCCAGGTAGGCGAGATGTTCGAAGAGGTTGCGGAAGGCCGCAGCCGCAAGTCGATATCGCACCTTATGGATATCCGTCCGGACTCCGCAAACGTGGAACGGGATGGCGAACTCATCACAGTTCATCCGGAAGACGTGAAACCCGGCGAGATTATTCTCATCAAGCCGGGAGAAAAGGTTCCCATGGACGGCATCGTAATAGAGGGCCAGTCCAGCCTGGACACCGTGGCGCTCACCGGCGAAAGCGTGCCCAGAAGCATCCGTGAAGGCGATGAAATCCTCTCCGGCTGCGTTAACATAAGCGGAGTCCTGAGGGTGAAAACAACCAAGGCCTTCGGCGAATCCACGGCCGCAAAGATACTGGATCTGGTAGAGAACGCCGCGGAGAAAAAATCCCGCAGCGAGAGCTTCATAACCCGGTTTGCAAAGGTTTATACGCCTATCGTTGTGGCGCTGGCTGTGCTGGTGGTCATCGTCCCCGGAGCAATTACAGGGCAGTGGGCAACCTGGCTGTACCGCGGCCTCATGTTCCTGGTGGTATCCTGCCCCTGCGCGCTGGTGATATCGGTCCCGCTCACTTTCTTCGGAGGCCTTGGAGGTGCGTCCAGGAAGGGAATTCTGGTCAAAGGAGCCAATATGCTGGATATCCTTGCCGGCCTTAAGACCGTGGTTTTCGACAAGACCGGAACCCTTACGGAAGGTGTTTTCGAAGTGACGGCGGTGCATCCTCTTGAGATCAATCAGATAGAGCTCCTGCACCTCGCCGCCCATGTTGAGCGCCACTCCACGCACCCTATCGCCATGGCCCTGAGGAACGCCTATCCGGACGAGCACGATTCCTGCACCATAGAGAACATACGCGAGACCGCCGGGCACGGAATCATCGCCACCGTGAATGGAAAGGAAGTGGCCGTGGGTAACGCCAAACTCATGGAAAAGGTGGGTGCGGAATCCCGTCCCTGCCGCCACCAGGGAACCATCGTCCATGTTGCAATTGACGGGGTGTACGCCGGGCATATCGTCATATCCGACCGCGTAAAGGACGATTCCCCCGAAGCCATCCAGGCCCTCCACGCCGCCGGAGTTACCAGAACCGTCATGCTCACCGGGGACGATGAAAAAGTGGCCGCCGCAGTTGCCTCAGCCGTCGGTGTGGACGACTTCCGAGCCGCCCTCCTCCCTGCCGGAAAAGTGGAAGCGCTGGAGGAATTGCTGCCTCAGGGAACGCTTGCCTTCGTGGGAGACGGCATCAACGACGCCCCCGTCCTTACCCGTGCCGATGTCGGCATAGCCATGGGCGCCCTAGGTTCCGACGCCGCCATCGAAGCCGCCGACGTTGTCCTCATGGACGATAAGCCCTCCAAGGTTGCCGCCGCAGTACGCATCGCACGCCGTACCCTTCGCATCGCCCGCGAAAACATCTGGTTTGCGATTGGTGTGAAAGTCCTGGTCCTGGTCCTTGCCGCCCTGGGCCTAGCCACCATGTGGATGGCCGTTTTCGCCGACGTCGGCGTCACCGTCCTGGCGGTGCTTAACGCCACCCGGGCGCTCCGTTAGCCTCACCCAGCACGCTCCCGTCACGCCAGGGCACAAAAACGGCCAAAAACGTGGCCGCGGATGACAGGCACGTCATGGGAGGCCACGAAAATGCGGCAAAACGTGGCCGCGGATGACAAGGGGGGGCTACAGATACCTGAAGTAGACGGCTTCGGCTGCTGTTACTGCGGCGGTTTCCGTACGGAGGCGGGAAGGGCCAAGGTGGATGGGAATGTAGCCGTTTGCAATGGCAAGAGCGGCTTCCTCCGGGGAGAAATCACCTTCAGGGCCTATCAGAACAGTGATATCAGAGCCTTGGTATTGTGCCAAGGCTTCTTTTATACTTGTCCTATGCATCTCTCCCTCAAAGCAGTATGCTATGAGTTTTAACCTTTCGTCATCCCCGACCTGATCGGGGATCTCACCCTTCACGAAGGCCTTCACCGTCACTGGCTCCGCCACCTCCGGAGTCTTTGCCTTCAGTGACTGCTTAGTGGCCGCCAGCGCAATCTTCTGCGCCCTTTCTATCTTATAAACTTTGCGTTCAGACCTGTCACCTATGAGTGGTACAATCCTGTCCACACCCACTTCTGTGGCTTTTTCTACAAACCACTCAAAGCGGTCATTGTTCTTTGTTGGGCAGCAGCCAATAGTAAGATGATAAGGATGTGAATGCCAGTTCTCCTCACTCGACAGTATTGTTGCTTCGGCGCCTTTGGGGCTATCGTCCGTAATCCGGCAATGTAAAAGAGTCCCTTCTCCGTCAATGACGTCAATCTCATCCCCAATGCGGTGCCTCAGTACCCTCACGCAGTGCTGGCTCTCCTCCTGCGACAGCCTTACCGTGCTGCCGGATATCTCGTATGCGTAAAACAGTTCCATAAGCATGCAAATTTACATTTTTTACCATGAATCTACAACAGACAGTGTAGCGACGGAGATGCGGAC
>JAILJO010000134.1 GCA_024694675.1 Bacteroidales bacterium
ACAGTTATGAGAGTTGCAGTTGTGGGAGCTACGGGCCTGGTGGGGTCAAAGATGCTCCAGGTGCTTGAGGAAAGGAAGTTTCCGGTGACGGAACTGCTTCCCGTGGCATCCGCGCGGTCCTGGGGAAAGAGAATCTGGTTCCGCGGCCGCGAATGGACGGTCATGAGTGCCGATGAAGCCATCTCCCGGAAGCCCTCCCTGGCCATTTTCAGCGCCGGCGGGGCGGTATCGGCAGAACTGGCGCCAAGGTTCGCGGAGATTGGCTGCTACGTGGTGGACAACTCCTCCCAGTGGCGCATGGACCCTTCCGTGCCGCTTGTAGTGCCGGAAATCAATGCCGATGCCCTTGAGCGCGGCAAATACATCATCGCCAACCCCAACTGCTCCACCATCCAGATGGTGCTTCCCCTGGCCCCGCTGCATAAGGCGTATGGCATCAAGAGAATCGTCGTGAGTACATACCAGAGCGTCACCGGCGCCGGCCAGAGAGGCCTGGACCAGCTCATGGCAGAGCGTTCCGGAGGCAGCGGGAGCAAGTTCCCCCACAAGATAGACATGAACGTCATCCCGCACATCGACGTTTTCCTCCCGGACGGCAGCACCAAGGAAGAAACAAAGATGGTGAACGAGACCCGCAAAATCCTCAGGGACGATTCCATCGCCGTCTCAGCCACCACCGTCCGCGTCCCCGTCATGGGCGGCCACTCTGAGAGCGTAAACATCGAATTCTCAAAGCCTTATGACCTGGCGGAAGCCAAACGCCTCATGGCGGAAATGCCCGGCGTAGTCATAGAGGACGATCCCTCCACCAACCTCTACCCCATGCCCGTCAACGCCTGGGAAAAGGACGATGTCTTCGTGGGCCGCATCCGCCGCGACTCCTCCGTAGAGAACGGCCTCAACCTATGGTGCGTCAGCGACAACATCCGCAAAGGCGCCGCCACCAACGCCGTCCAGATTGCCCAGGTCCTTCTAGAGAAAGGATGGTTATAACCGTCATTTCGAGAAACACTGCTTGTCATTTCGAGCGAAGCCGAGAAATCTATGTTATTATTCAAAGAAATACTCTCCATCGATTCCACCTCCGGCAAGGAGCGTGACATGGCCATTTGGCTTCATGACCACCTCGAGGCGCCGGAGAAAGAACTCATGGAAGTTGGCGACGGAACGCTGAACCTGTTCCTCCGCTGGGGAACGCCGCGCGTGGTGTTCTGTACGCACATGGACACCGTACCGCCGTACATCCCGCCCGTGTTTTGGGACGATAAGGTCTGCGGCCGCGGCAGTTGCGATGCAAAGGGCCAGGTTTTCGCCATGTACACCGCCTGCAAAAAGCTGGAGGCAGCCGGCAGCACCGGCTTTGGCCTCCTGATCCTTGCCGGCGAGGAAACAGGCTCCTGGGGCGCCAAGGCATTCTCCAAAACAGGCTTCGAAGCGCCGTTCCTCATTGTTGGCGAACCCACGGAAAACAAGATGATAAGTGCCTCCAAGGGCACCAAGAGCTATGATCTGGTGTTCCACGGAAAAGCGTTCCACTCCGGCTATCCGGAGCACGGCGTCAGCGCCGTGGAACGTTTTGTGGCGTTCTACAACGCCCTCAAGGAGGTAAAGTTCCCTGTTGATCCCGTGCTGGGAGAAACCACATGGAATGTGGGTCTCCTCCACAGCGACAACCCGCAGAACATCCTGTCCCCGGAACTCAGGTGCAGGGTGTATTTCAGGACTACGTTTGCAAGTGACGCGGCCGTGTGCGACTACATGGCCGGCGTCGCTGAAGCCTCGCCCAGAGGTGGGGATAAGCCGGCGAAGTATGTGACGTTGCCGGGGTTTGAGACGGCACCGGCGTCGTTCGGGACGGATGCACCGCATCTTACGGGCTTTGGGCACAAAATCATTTGCGGCCCCGGGACCGTGCTGGTAGCACACCGTGACGACGAACACATCCTCCTTGCAGACATAGACAAGGCAGTTGAGCAGTACGTTAAAATGTTTAATGCGCTATGAAAGTCATTATAAGCGGATACGGCAAGATGGGCCATATGATTGAAAAGGAACTGAAGGCCCGGGGAATAGAACTGGTGGAAGCCAGTGAGGACATCACGGCAACAAAGCCAGAGGTGGCCAGGGAGTGCGTTTGCATAGATTTCACCACGCCGGACGCCATAAGGGCAAACTACAAGTTCATAGCAGAGAACTTCAAGGCCGCGGTCATTGGCACCACCGGCTGGCACGATATCGAAAATGACGTCAAAAATGCCTTCGAAGATGCCGGAACGCCCATGATTTACGCCTCCAACTTCTCCCTTGGCGTAAACGCACTGGAGGCCGCTGTGAAGAAAGTGGGCCAGATGCTGAAAGGCAACGGCTACACGCCTTCAATAGAGGAAATCCACCACATCCACAAGCTGGACGCCCCCTCAGGAACGGCCATCACCATTGGCAAAATCATTGAGGAAAGCCTTGGGGTGAATCCGGAAATCACATCGGTCCGCGAAGGCGAAGTGCCCGGCATCCACACCGTTACGCTTGACTCAAGCGTAGACAAAATCACCCTCCGCCACGAAGCCTACTCACGAGAGGGTCTGGCAAAGGGTGCTGTGGTTGCAGCCCTCATGACTGAGGGGCTGAAAGGCGTTCACGAGTTCTCAGAACTGCTCTAACTCGAATTCTTTCCAAGCGTTTTTGAACCAAGTCCTCAGGACCTGCTTGCGGGCGGGGATGAGGAAGGAGTTCTCTATGGAGATGCGGCAGAGCTGGCGGATCTGGGCAAGGGTGAGGTCCCAGCCAACTGCGACGGCGAGATAGTCGCCGACGAGGGCTGAATTGGCCTGGTAGGCGGCATCGTCAGAGCAGATTATGATTGGAATTCCTTCTTCCCAATATTTCTTGGCGGGGTGCTTGGAGAAGTCCCGGCAGTAGCCCAGGGCGGCGTTGGAGACGGGGCAGATTTCCATGGGAATGCCCATTTCCAGCACGGCCTTTTCCAGTTCAGGATAACGGTACAGGTTGAATCCGTGGCCCAGGCGGTCTATGCCGCAGCGGAGGGCGATGGCAATCTCCTCATTCTCTCCGCGAAGGCTTTCGCCGGCGTGGAGGGTGAGGCGTAGGCCCTGATTGTCAGTGATTATCTTGCGAACGCGGTCCTCATAGCGGGCAAGTGAATATGAACGGTCTTCATCGTTCACGATGTCGATGGCCTTCACAAGGTCGTACCGGCCGTCCTTGACGTTCTTCCAGACCCAGACTGCGTTGTCCATAAGCAGGTCGAAGAGCGGGTCCCAGGCATCGTTCTTGCCGGCGCAGGCGACGATGGAAAGGGTGAACACCGGGTCCACTTTACGGACCTCCGCAAGGGCCCTGATATAGGCCTCAGCACGCGCCTGGGCGTCCTGGCGGGTACCGAAGAACGGAGACCTCAGTTCCAGATGCTCGACACCAATCGAATGGTAGTACAGCATCACGCGGGTGTAGTAGTCCTGAACCAGCGCGGGCGTCGTGCAGATGGCACCGCACTTGGTGAAAATGCCCTCGAACCAGTCCCAGATGTAGCCGTTGCGGGGCGCACCGGCCACGGTCCACTGGCGGCGGAAGTCTTCTACCGTGAGGCCATCGTCAAGGCATTCCTGCATGGTGCGGCTTCCGTACGGGACGCCAGGGCCGATGAACCTTATCTGCCATTCCGGCGTAATCACCAGCTCCGGATGGTCGCGGAGGAACTCCACCTGCTGCGCCATGGGAAGGATGGCGTCAGCGTGGGCATGGAGATCGGCCCCTTTGGGCATGCGCTCCAGGAACTTGTAGAGGGGCGTGTCGTAGATGGCGGTGTCGCGGAGGAAGTCGAAAGATGTGCCGAACTGCGCCCTGAAATCGGCCTTCAACTTTTCAAATAACTGGTCCATAGGTTACTCCCATTCAATTGTTGCCGGTGGTTTGGAGGATATGTCATAGACTACGCGGTTGACGCCGCGCACCTTGCGGATAATGCGGTTGGAGACGTCCGAGAGGAAATCGTAGGGAAGCGGGTACCAATCGGCGGTCATGGCGTCCGTGGAGATAACGGCACGGAGGGCGATACAGTACTCGTAGGTGCGTTCGTCGCCCATTACGCCTACGCTGCGGACGGGTAGGAGAATGGCGCCCGCCTGCCAGATCTTGTCGTAGAGACCGGCGTCGCGGAGGGCGCGGATGAAGATGTCATCGGCCTCGCGGAGGATGTCCAGTTTCTCGCGGGTGACTTCCCCAAGTACGCGGATTCCAAGGCCCGGACCCGGGAAAGGATGCCTGCCGATGAGTTCTTCCTTGATGCCCAGAGCCCTTCCCACGCGGCGGACCTCGTCCTTGAAGAGCATGCGGAGAGGCTCAACCACCTTGAGGTCCATCCCCTCCGGAAGGCCACCCACATTATGGTGGGACTTGATTTTGGAGGCAATTCCCGGAATGCCGGCGCTCTCTATGACGTCCGGATAGATGGTGCCCTGGCCCAGCCACTTGGCGCCTTCCACGGTGTGAGCGTATTTGTCGAAGGTCTCCACGAACAGGCGGCCGATGGTCTTCCTCTTCGCCTCCGGCTCCTCGATACCTTTCAGAGCGTCCAGGAATGCATCCGAGGCATCGGCCCCTATCACGTTGAGGCCCATGTCTTTATAGGAATCAAGCACGTCCCGGAATTCGTTTTTCCTCAAAAGGCCGTGGTTGACGAATATGCAGGTAAGATTATGGCCGATAGCCCTGTGCAGCAGCATCGCGGTCACCGTGGAGTCCACGCCTCCGGACAGGCCCAGGATGACTTTATCGTCCCCCAGGGTAGCCTTCAGTTCCGTCACCGTACTCTCTATGAACGATGCCGGCGTCCAGTCCCCCTTGCAGCCACAGATCCCCTTGGCGAAGTTCTCCAGAATCTTGGAACCTTCGTCCGTATGGTACACCTCCGGATGGAACTGCACGGCGTAGATGGGCTCGTCCTTGAACCGATATGCCGCGTTCTCCACGTCCTCCGTCGATGCCAGCACCTCAGCACCTTCAGGCAGCTTGGAAATGGTATCCCCGTGGGACATCCACACCTGACTGCTCCGGCTAACCCCCTTGAAAAGAGGGGATTCCTTGACGATTGTCAACTGCGCCCTTCCGTACTCCCTGCTGTCCGACGCCTCCACCTTTCCGCCCCTTGTGTGCGCCAGATACTGCGCACCATAGCAGATACCAAGGATAGGGAGATGCCCGGGGATCTCTGCCTTCGGCGCATTTGCATCCCTCACGGAGCAAGGGCTTCCCGAAAGGATGACTCCCTTGACCTCGGGCCCCATATCTGGCACCTTATTGTAGGGATAAATCTCGCAGTACACATTAAGTTCCCTCAGGCGCCGCCCAATGAGCTGCGTCACCTGCGATCCAAAGTCCAGTACAATTATCTTATCCATTATAGTTAGGTGCCTTTTTAGCAATCGTCACATCATGCGGATGATTCTCCTTCACCGTGGCCGGGGAGATCTTCACGAACTCCGCGTTCCAGAGGTCTTCGATGGTTGCGCTCCCGGTGTAGCCCATTCCTGAGCGGAGGCCGCCGGCGAGCTGGAAGAGGATATCGGCAACAGACCCCTTGTACGGGACCTTGGCAACGACGCCTTCCGGGACCAGCTTGCCGCCGCCTTTCTGGAAGTAGCGGTCCGCGCTGCCCTGCTGCATGGCGTCTATAGAGCCCATGCCGCGGTAGCATTTCATGCCGTCTTCAACGTCACCAGGGGCTTCGTCCGTGCCGGCGAACATGGAGCCGCACATCACTGTAGAGGCGCCTGCCGCAAGGGCTTTGACGATGTCTCCGGAGTAGCGGAGGCCGCCATCGGCAATCACCGGGACGTCGCCGGCAACCTCTGCCACATTTGCAATGGCGGTGAGCTGGGGCATTCCCACGCCGGCAACTATACGGGTGGTGCAGATTGAACCGGGGCCGATACCCACCTTCAGGGCGTCAGCTCCGGCCTTGATGAGGTCTTTGGCCGCTTTTGCGGTAGCGATGTTTCCAACCACTACGTCAACAGTCGGGAAATTAGCCTTCACGGTCTTCAGGGCATTGATGACACCCTTGGTATGGCCATGGGCACTGTCAAGGACGATTGCATCGGCACCCGCAGCCACCAGTTTTCCAACACGGTCCAGGATGTCAGTGGTGATGCCCGCGCCGGCAGCGACCTTGAAGCCTTCCGCCTTCACCTTGGCTACTTCCGCGGCCTGCTGCTCCGCCGGCATGTTCTTGTGGATTACGCCTATGCCTCCGGCACGCGCCATGGCAATTGCCATCTTTGCCTCCGTCACGGTATCCATGGCGGCAGACACAAAAGGCACATCGAGAGTTATGTGCCTGGAAAAACGTGTTTTGAGTGATACGTCCTTTGGGAGCACCTCGGAGTACGCAGGCACAAGGAGGACATCATCGAAAGTGATTCCTTCCTGGAATATTCTGTTTGCAAAGCGGGACATCGCATTACGGTTTGTAATGCGTGCAAAGATACGGAAAATTCCCGTACTTGTCAAGGCCCCGCCAGCACAAATCCATCCAGGAAAAATCTTCTCCACTGCAGATGATGTCCCCAAAAGTGGGACATCAGCACTGAACAGTATTTGTTCAGAGGAAATTATTTGCTAATTTTGTTTTTTGATAGAGAACCCCTTGCCCTATGAAAAGAATCTTGATGATACTTTCCCTGGCTTTTTCTTGCGCCATTGTGCAGGCTCAGACATACGAGGAAAGTATGAGATACTGGTCCGACGGTCCGCTTACCTGGGATGAACTTACGCTAAAGTCGCCAAAGGATATGTTCCGTACCAATAACCTGGTCTTCAGATGGACAAGCGAAACAGAGAAGACCAAGCCGTACTGGAACACGATACAGAGTGTCCCCAAATACTCGGCGGCACTGGACAAGTCCGTGTCCTGGCATAATGCCGGCAGGGTGTATGACTACACCTTGCAGTACGACCAGCTTATATTTGACCTGAACGAGCTGTATTTCAGGAAAATGTTGAACGAATTCTATTCCAAGGACAACAGGCGGTCTTCAAACGAATTGTATTCCTTCTACTCCAACCAACTTCAGTCCAAATGGCAGGAGATGGAAGAGGAGACGGACGATGGTATGGACTCTTTGGCCGTGGCGAACAATGCCGCCAAAGTTCTTGAAGAGTTGGCGGCCATTTCTTATCCGGAACACGACGAGCGCCGTCAGGTTTATGGAATGACCCAAATCCCAGGCCTATATATGGATATGGGCATCAATGCCGCATACAGTTTCCTTTTAGGAGAGTGGGCCGATACTTTCCTTCCTGGTTTTGGATTAGGTATGGATTTGACTTTCGGTTATAAGAAACATCTCTTCACCTGCATTGTGAACGCCGGAACCGGAACTATGGGAGCCGATTTCACCAACCAGGGCGTCCTCTGGCCCAATGGGGGCAGCGTAAATCACGCATATACCGGGATTGCCTATGGCTATATGGTTTATGACAGTCCTTTCTTTTCCATAATTCCAAGGGCAGGCGTGGCGGGAAGACAGTTCATCCTGGTGAACAACTCAAAAGAAAAGAATACCGATCCGGAGAGTTTCACCAACACCGTGGCACTTGCCGGAGCAGAGTTCAGGTTCAAGTTCTGCAGATTACTGACACTGTATAATAACCACGAACACTGCCTTGCTCTTAGATGTCTCGCCGGAAGAGACTTCGGTGAAATGAACGCTTTCTCCTTCAATATTACCCTTGGCTACATCTGGAGTTTGAGATAATGGATTACGGTAAGTACTTTTCGGCCGATGTGCCGTCGTTTCTGAAGAGCCCGGTGAGGGAGATTTTCCGGGTGGTGGACCTGTCGCAGATATGTTCATTTGCGGGCGGGTACCCGGCCGCCGTCACGTTCCCCACGGACCAGATTCCGTCACTGGCGGAAAAGGTACTTGCCAAATATGGCACCAAACCGCTCCAGTACGGTGCCACGCAGGGTATCCCGGAACTGCGGGAACTTATTGCAAAACGCTACAGCGTGCCGGTGTCACAGGTTCAGATAACCACATCCTCCCAGCAGGGAATTGACGTCTGCTCACGTGTCTTTCTTGATCCCGGAGACATAGTCCTGGCTGACAATCCAGTCTACCTTGGCGCCTTGCAGAGCTTCAAGGCCTACAGGGCGGAGGTGCTGCCTGTCATTTCGAGCGTAGTCGAGAAATCTCGCCCAAAATTCATCTACGTCATCCCGGATTTCAACAACCCTTCCGGAAAAACCATGACGCTGGAAGAAAGGGAGGAAATTGTGCGGATTGCGCGTGAATTGGATATTCTGATTGTTGAAGACAGTCCGTACAGGGAGTTGAGGTATAGCGGAGAGCCGGTAAAGAGCATTCGGGAACTGGCGCCGGAACGCACGCTGCAGCTGGGAAGCTTCTCCAAAATATTTGCTCCGGGCTTCAGGCTTGGCTGGATCATTGGTCCGGAGCCGCTCCTGGAACAGATTTACGTGTGCAAGCAGTGCCTGGACCTGTGCCCGCCCGTCTTTGACCAGTATCTTGCTGCGGAGTTCGTGGGCAGCGGCGCCCTCGACGCCAACCTTGTGAAGACCATTGCCGAGTACCGCCGCAGAAGGGACCTTATGGTTGGTCTCCTGGAGAAGTATATGCCGCAGGGCGTATCCTGGACCTACCCTGAAGGCGGCCTGTTCCTCTGGCTCACCCTGCCGGAAAACATAGATACCGTTGCAATGTACGATGAAGCCCTTTCCAAGGGCGTAGCGTACGTCGCCGGCTGTTTCTTCTACACGGACCGCAGCCACCGCAACACAATGCGCCTCAACTTCTCTTATATAGATGAAGCCAAGATGGAACCCGGAATAAAGCTTTTAGCCGATATCATCCGCAATGCTGTATAAATTCACCGGAGCAGGAAACAACTTCGTGGTCATAGACGGCCGCAAAGGAGATGTGAGCGAGTACCGCCAGGTGCCCCGCATTCAGGAGTTGTGTGCAAAGTACGAGACTGACGGATTGATGATACTCACCACCCCCGGCGGTGCCGATTTTGTGATGGATTTCTTCAATCCGGACGGGTCCGGAGGGATGATGTGCGGGAACGGCGGCCGATGCATCACGGCGTTTGCGGATTACCTTGGTCTGAAGCCTGCCGCGGCGGATGGCACGTGGCATTTCATTGCGCCTGACGGCCCTCATGAGGCAAAGATACTTGACGGCCCCAACCCTTGGACCGTAAGACTGAAAATGATTGACGTACAGGGGGTTACTCCTGTGAAAAACGGGTATTTCCTGAATACCGGAACGCGGCATTACGTGGAGTTCAGGGACCATGTGGACTGCATTGATATGGAGAAGGAGGCAAAGCCGCTGAGGTGGGATCCGGCTTTCAAGCCGGAGGGCACCAACGTGAATTTTGTGGAGCGCACGGCGGAAGGTCTCAAGGTACGCACGTTTGAGAAAGGCGTTGAGGGTGAGACTCTTGCGTGCGGAACGGGCATCACGGCGTGTGCTATTGCCTTCGGCGCTCCCACACGCCTCCAGTGCCGGAGGGGGGACTGGCTCTCGGTGGAATTCAAAAAAGACGGACCGGAAAGGTTCACGGATGTGTTCCTTACCGGCCCGGCAGAACTGGTAGAGATCCTACCGTAACATTTCTTCAAGATGGATACTTCCTGCGGTCTTGTCGTCGCGATACTTGACGATGACAGGACAGTAAAGGTGTACACCGCTCTCGAGGGGTTTTCCGCCGCGGATAATAGGCTTTGAACCGCTTACCACAACGGCGCCGGCGGGGACCACTATGCGGCCGTCCTCGTTCCTGCGGATGAATTCTCCCGTGGTAGCATCAAAGATTGGTGTGGACGATGTGATGATGACGCCGGAGGCAATGACGGCGCCTTCCTGGACTATTGTGCCCTCGTAGATGCCGCAGTTGCCGCCTATGAAGGCATCGTCCTCAATTATGGTGGGGAGGGCGCCGGCGGGCTCAAGGACACCGCCTATCTGGGTGCTGGCGGAGATGTGGATGTGCTTTCCCACCTGTGCACAGGAGCCGATTGTGACGTGGCTGTCCACCATGGTGCCGGTATCTACGTACGCGCCAACGTTGACGTACGCCGGGGGCATGACGATGGAGCCGGGAGCCAGGTAAGCGCCGCGCCGGATGGAGGTGCCTCCGGGGACGATGCGGACGCCGTCATCGGCCTTGAATTCACGTACGGGGAAGGTGTCCTTGTCGAAGAAGCTGAACTGGCCCTCGGACATGTTCCGGATGACGCCAAGCTTGAAGCCTTCCAGGATGGTTTCCTTGATCTGCTTGTTTACGGTCCACTTGCCGTCTATCTTCTGGGCTACACGGATTTCGCCCCTTTCAAGGGCGTCCATGACCTCGTTGAAATATACTAAATCCATGGTTTGTCCAGTATTTCTTTAAGGAGTGCTTCGGTTTCAGTAGTGGCCTTTACAAGAGGAAGGCGCAGGCTGTTTTCCATGAGTCCCAGCTGGGCCATGGCGGCCTTGGCGGGGATGGGGTTGGGCTCCACGAAAAGGGCCTTGAACATGGGATGGAGTTTCTTGTCCATCTCTTCCGCCTCCTGGAACTTGCCGGCCTGGAGGGCGTGCACGAAGTCTGCCATTGCGGCGGGACAGACGTTGGAGGCGACGGAGATTACGCCATCGGCCCCTTTCTGCATGAGCTTGCAGGTGTCGTCGTCGTTGCCGGAGAGGACGCTGAAGCCGCGGGGACGGCCTTCCAGGATTGCTTCAATCTGGCCGATGTTGCCCGATGCCTCCTTGATACCGGCGATGTTGGGGATGTCGCGCGCCAGGGCCAGGGTGGTTTCAGCCTCTATGTTGGAACCGGTACGGCCCGGGACATTGTAGATGTAAACAGGCTTTGCCGTTGCGCCGGCTACCGCCTTGAAATACTCATAGATCCCCCTCTGCGGCGGTTTGTTGTAATATGGAACAACCACCAGGAAAGCATCTGCATCCTGCAGCAGGCGCATGTTGGCCAGCGTTCCCGCCACGGAGTTTGTGCCGATGCCGGCCATGACAGGCTTGCCTGCGGCATGCTTCAGTGTAACCTGCAGCAGCTGGAGTTTCTCCGACTCGCTGAGCGTTGGCGTTTCACCGGTAGTTCCCAGCGGCACCAGGAAATCCGTTCCGGCTTCTACCTGCCAGTCCACCGTTGCCGCAAAAGCGCTGTAATCGACTTCTCCGCCCTTGAATGGCGTTACAAGCGCCGTTCCTAAACCTTTTAACATATAATTGTGTTCTTATTGTTACAAAGGTAGCAAAAAAATGGCACTTTACAGCACCCCTTGCTCCTTGGCTTTGGAGATGAGTTCGGCGGTGTTAGAGACGTCGAACTTTTCAAGGAGGCGTTTGCGGTACCACTTGATGGTGGGGAGGGAGAGACACATGCGGTCTGCAATCTGGGGGCTGGTGAGGCCAAGAGTCTCTATGCGGGCATTGAATTCCTGATCCTGGTGGAGGGAGTAGTATTTATCGGCCTCGCTGATGTAGCGTAGGGCTCGGGCGGTTTTGCCCTTTGCCAGCCAGTAGGTGCCAAGGCCCTTGTAGGCGGTGGATATCTGGAGGGAATCTCCCGAGGCCTTGGCGTAGGAAAGGCTGGTCCTGTAACACTGGTGGGCCTGGATCAAGTAACTCAACCCTATAAAGTGCAGGAGGTGTCCCCAAAACAGGGACACCTCCGACACTTGGCGCTAGTCTTCCACAGCTTTAAGGATCAGGTCTTCCAGCTGGTCGCGGGGCATGTCGCCGTCAAGGCCCATGAAGGTGACTTCCGTGGCATCGTGGGTGAGCATGATGAAGGAACGGACTGTGAAGTCGTCACCGGCGGTGTAGAGGCGCATTACCTCGCCGTCTTCCTTGGCTTCCATGAGGAGTTCATACTCGCCGCGGTCAAGGCGTTTGGTGACATCGGCATAGAGGTCGTTGCCAGTGGCCTGGTCTTCCGTGCTGAGGATGTAGAAACCCTTGAGGGCTTTGATGATGGGGGCGAGGTTTACGTCTTCGCCGTTCATTTCCACATCAGGTATTTTACCGATAAGGCGGAACATTGCGGAGGAGATGTAGACCGCCTCGACACCAGGAAGGTCTGAATACTTTGTGTAAAGGGCTCGGCCGTCCTGGGCGATGGCGGAGACGCTCACTGCGAGCAGTATCAATATTATGTAAAGCTTTTTCATTTCCAATAGTTTATTTTGTCAAATTCAACTTCTGCGGCCTCTACTTTGCTGGCGCCGAGGGCTATGGCGTCCCCTACGCGGCCAAGAGCCTGCTCAAGAGCGGCATAGGCAAGATAAGGATCGTCGAATGTGTCCTTCGGAGGCTTTGGAAGCGACCAGATGCCAACTCCAAGCAGTATAGCAACCGATGCGGCCACAGCCCACACAGCCCTGCTGCGGCGGGGTAGCCTTACCCTGAAGTCCTCCGGGACCTGGACGCTGGCGTCCTGTCCTATCCGGTCAAGGTCATCGGCACTGAGGCGGGTTATTTCATCGATATTCTTCATACTTCTTTTTCAGTTTTTTTCTTGCCTGAGAGATCTGGACTCTTGCATTGAGGCCGCTGAGGCCCGTTTTCTTGGAAATCTCTTCGTAGGAGAGACCGTCTACAACCCTGAGGGTGAGGAGTTTTCGCTGACCGGGCGGGAGTTCCCGAATGGCTTTCCCTATGAAAGCGACGTCTTCCTTTGCGGCCAGCTCCCGGTCCGGCGGATCCTTTCCCGGGATGGTATCGTCCTCCAGAGGGGCCGATGGCTTAGCGCGCCGCATCCTGTCTATGCAGAGGTTTTTGAGGAGCATGCCGCCGTAGGCCTTGGGGCTTTGGACCAGATCCAGGGAATCACGGAGACTCCATAGCTTGAGGTATAGGTCCTGGACGGCGTCGGAGGCATCGTCCCTGCTTTCAAGGATGTAGTAGGCGATGCGCCAGAAATGCTCCTGGAGCGGCATCCAAACGGTATGAAACGCCGCCTCAGTCATTTGACATAAGGGCGAGGACCTTGTCTGCGTCAACTTTGCCGCGGGTCATGATAAGCGTGCCGTCGGATGTATACAGAAGAAAATCGCGTATGCACTTGCCGTCATCGTGGCCGAAAATCCTGACGCTCTCTCCGTCTTCCTTGGCCTCCAGGATGAGTTCCATGCCTTCAAGTTCCCTCTCCAGCTTACTTGCCATGTTATCCCTGACTTCAGAATCTCCAAAATCCACTATGGTTACCCTCTTCACGTCCCGGGTGAGCCTAAGAAGGTCCAGAACGTCCTTGTCCAGGCCGGATGAGGCTCCCGCCACCATCCGGAGAAGGCTCATTCCCATAGGCCCCACACTTATTACATCCACGTCTTCCCTGTACCTGTACTGATTTACAAGGGTCTGAATCCCGGCCGGGCCCGCCATGGCGCATCCGACCATCTGGAGTGTCAATACTAATGCTATGAACAGTTTTTTCATTGTCTTAATCTAACCGGTCTGCATAATAGACGTAAGATTTCAAAAAATGTTAACAAAAAATGTCGGAGGTGTCCCAAAAAAAGTCCCACCTCCGTCAAAAAAGGCCATTTTTGCCGGAGGTGTCCAAAAAACCGGGACACCTCCGACAGTTGGCGCTATGCTCTGGTGATGTGCGCGCCCAGGGCGTTCAAACGGCCTTCGATGTCTTCGTAGCCGCGGTCTATCTGCTCGATGTTGTCTATGGTAGAGGTGCCCTTTGCACTCATGGCGGCAAGGAGCATGGCAATACCGGCACGGATATCCGGACTCACAAGGCGTGCGGCCTTCAGGGTGATACGGTGATCGTGGCCGATGACAACTGCCCTGTGAGGGTCGCAGAGGATAATCTGGGCGCCCATGTCAATGAGGCGGTCCACGAAGAACAGGCGGCTCTCGAACATCTTCTGGTGGATGAGGACGCTGCCCTTGCACTGGGTGGCGACCACCAGCATCACGGAGAGGAGGTCAGGGGTGAGACCGGGCCAGGGGGCATCGGCAAGGGTCATGATGGAGCCGTCCAGGAAGGACTCTATCTCGTAGCTTTCCTGCTCCGGGACAAAGATATCGTCCCCCCTCTGCTCCAGGTTTATGCCCAGGCGGCGGAAGGAGTCCGGGATGATGCCAAGGTCGTAGTACGATACGTCCTTGATGGTGATGCTGCTGCGGCAGATGGCGGCCATGCCGATGAAGGATCCCACCTCGATCATGTCCGGAAGGATCTTGTGCTGGGTGCCGCCCAGACGCTCTACGCCGTGGATCCTTAACAGGTTGGAACCAACGCCGTCGATGAAGGCGCCCATGCGGTTGAGCATCTTGCAGAGTTGCTGGAGGTAGGGTTCGCAGG
This sequence comes from Bacteroidales bacterium, assembly GCA_024694675.1. Classification (GTDB taxonomy): domain Bacteria; phylum Bacteroidota; class Bacteroidia; order Bacteroidales; family UBA932; genus Cryptobacteroides. The sequence continues at coordinate 14,374 of JAILJO010000134.1, forward strand.
CGGCGTTGTAGATGGTGGTGGTGCCTTTGGCCAGGACCGCTGCCATGACGATGTTGGCGGTACCGGTGACGGAGGCCTCGTCCAGGAGCATGTATCGGCCCGTGAGGCGGCTCTCCGAGGTAAGGTGGAAGGCCCTTCTGGAGGGGTCGTAGTCCATTTTGGCACCAAGTTTCATCATACCGTCCAGGTGGGTGTCCACCCTTCTTCTGCCGATTTTGTCTCCGCCTGGTTTGGCGAACCAGGCGCTGCCGAAACGGCTCAGGAGCGGTCCCACAACCATCACGGAGCCGCGGAGAGCGGCGCACTTGGCCACGAATTCTTCCGTCTCGATGTAGGAGGTGTCAAGGTCATCGGCCTGGAAGGTGTAGGTGCCCTTGACGTGGCGGGTGACCTTCACGCCCATGTTCCTTAAGAGTTCTATAAGGTTCTTGACGTCAAGTATTTCCGGGATGTTGCTTATAGTAACCGGCTCAGCGGTGAGGAGTACGGCGCTGATTACTTCCAGGGCCTCGTTCTTTGCGCCCTGGGGCGTTATGCTTCCGGACAGTTTGTGCCCGCCTTCGATGATGAATTTACTCATATATGCTCTACTTCTGGGTGGAGTGTGATGCCGTATTTGGCTGCTATTGTGTCAATGACTTTCTGTTCAAGGCCGGTGATTTCTTCAGGCGTGGCGTTGCCGGTGGCATTGACGATGACCAGCGGCTGATTCTGATATACCTGCGCGCCGCCATTGGTGGCGCCTTTGAAGCCGCACTGTTCTATCATCCAGGCCGCCGGAACCTTGATCTGGTTTCCCACAACATAGTGAGGGACCTCATAGTCCGCACCGTTGTCTTCTTTGGCGGTTTTAACTATCTTCTCAAAGTGCTCCCTGCTTATTACAGGATTGCAGAAGAAGCTTCCGGCGCTGCCAATCTCCTCCGGGTCAGGGAGCTTTTTGCGACGTATGCCGATGATGGTGTCCCGGATAATCTGAGGCGTGAGAGATTCCTCGACAAGCTCGGAATGACAAGAGAGGGCCTTGCGGACGCCGCCGTAGTCAAGGATTGGTTTGGGCTCTTTAGAAAGCCTGTATGTGACTGAGGTTATGACGTAGCGGCCTTTCCACTGAGTTTTGAACCTTGATGTACGATAACCGTACTCGCAGTCTGCGGGGTCGATGTCCACGAAGCGGCGCTCCTTCATGTCCCATGCACGGATGCCGGCAAGGATGTCCTTGGCCTCAACGCCATATGCGCCTATGTTCTGCACGGCGCTGGCCCCGCATTCTCCCGGTATCAGGGACAGGTTCTCCGGGCCCCAGAGATTCTGTGAGGCCGCCCAGGCGCAGAAGTCGTCGAATACGACGCCGGCGCCGCAGGTAACAAGGAGATGCCCGGTCGGGGCCGGGCATAACGAGGTAATGCCAACGTGCAAAACAGTGCCGGGGAAGTCTTTGGTGAAAAGGAGGTTGGAGCCGCCGCCCATAACGAAGACAGGTTGCGGCAGGGAGTCCCAGTCAAGAGCCTGAAGGTCTGCTTCTGCCGTGACCTCAACGTACAGCGCGCACTTCACCTTCATGCGGAAGGTGTTGCGGCTGGAGAGGTCGTATGACGGCGTTCTGGTTATCACTCCGCTTTGGGATTCAAGGCTATCTGAAGCTCGTCAAGCTGGGTTTGGTCTATTTCTGACGGGGAATCAATCATGACGTCGCGGCCCTGGTTGTTCTTGGGGAAGGCGATGTAGTCACGGATGGTGTCCTGGCCGCCGAAGAGGGCGCAGACGCGGTCGAAGCCGAAGGCGAGGCCTCCGTGCGGCGGGGCGCCGAACTTGAAGGCGTTGATGATGAAGCCAAACTTGTATTCTGCTTCTTCAGGGCCTATGCCAAGGACCTCGAACATGCGTTTCTGCATGTCTGCGTTGTGGATACGGATGCTGCCGCCGCCAAGCTCAGTGCCGTTGAGGACGAAGTCGTAGGCGTTGGCGCATACGCGCTCAAGGTCTGCCTTCTCGTTGCTGTAGAACCACTTTTCGTGCTCCGGCTTGGGGGCGGTGAAGGGGTGATGCATGGCGTAGAAGCGCTGGGTCTCATCGTCCCATTCCAGGAGCGGGAAGTCCACGATCCAGAGGGGTGCGAACTCCTTGGGGTTGCGGAGGCCAAGGCGGTTGCCCATTTCCAGACGGAGGACGCCAAGCATGGTCTGGACCTTGCGCTTGTTGTCTCCGCTCATGACCAGGATGAGGTCTCCGGGCTGTGCTTCTGCTGCGGCGGCAATCTTCGCGAGGTCATCGGCCCCGTAGAATTTGTCTATGGACGATTTATATGTGCCGTCCGCATTGACGCGGATGTAGATGAGGCCTTTGGCGCCCACCTGGGGGCGTTTTACCCACTCTGTGAGCTCGTCTACCTGCTTGCGGGTGTATTCCGATGCGCCGGGGACGCAGATTGCGCCGATGTACGCCGCGCCGTCAAGGACGCCGAAGCCCTTGCCCTTGGATTCTGCGGTGATTTCGTGGATTTTCATGCCGAAGCGGACATCCGGCTTGTCGGAGCCGTAGAAGTCCATGGCATCGTACCATGTCATGCGAGGGAGCGGGTTGGGGATATCCACACCCAGGACGTTCTTGAAGAGCGTGCGCATCATGCCCTCGAAGGTGTTCAGGACATCTTCCTGCTCCACGAAGGACATTTCGCAGTCTATCTGGGTGAATTCCGGCTGGCGGTCTGCGCGGAGGTCCTCGTCACGAAAGCAGCGGACAATCTGGAAGTAGCGGTCGTAGCCGGCGACCATGAGGAGCTGCTTGAATGTCTGCGGGCTCTGCGGCAGGGCATAGAACTGGCCGGGATTCATGCGGGAAGGGACCACGAAGTCACGGGCGCCTTCCGGGGTGGACTTGATGAGATAAGGGGTCTCAATTTCCATGAAGCCCTTAGCGTCAAGGTAGTTGCGGACCTCATGGGCAATCTTGTGGCGGAGAGCCAGGGCGCGCTGGAGCGGGCCGCGGCGGAGGTCCAGATAGCGGTATTTCATACGGAGGTCATCGCCGCCGTCGGATTCTTCCTCTATAGTGAAGGGCGGCACTGCGCTCTTGTTGAGGATGGTGATATCGGCCAGTTTTATCTCTATGTCTCCAGTGGGCATTTTTGCGTTCTTGGCCTGCCTTTCAACCACCTCTCCGGTGGCCTGGATTACGAATTCGCGGCCAAGGGAAGTGGCAACCTCTACCAGTTCTGCAGGGGCGTCGGCCTCAACCACCAGCTGGGTTATGCCGTAGCGGTCCCTGAGGTCTATGAATGTCATTCCACCAAGCTTGCGGGCCTTCTGTACCCAGCCCGCCAGCGTCACTTTCTGTCCTTTGTTTTCAATGCGGAGTTCCCCGCACGTGTGAGTTCTGTACATATTGTGTTTAGAGTTATTTCCTTTATCCTACAAAATTAGCAAAAAATATGAGTATCTTTGCAGGGTATGACAGAAGTAAGAGCAAAAAAGGCGCTGGGGCAGCACTTTCTGACGGATCAGAAGGTGGCAAGGGCCATTGTGGACGCGCTGCCGGCCACTGTCATTTCGAGCGAAGCAGAGAAATCTCCTGTTCTGGAGGTCGGCCCCGGAATGGGCGTGCTGTCGCAGTATCTGCTGCAGCGGGAGGACATCGACCTCCGGCTGGTAGAGATAGACACGGAAAGCGTGGAGTACCTTCTCACGCACTTCCCCGGTATGGAAGGACGGTTGATGGAAGCGGACTTCCTGCGCCTGCCGCTGGAGCGAATCTTCACCGGGAAATTCAACATCATAGGCAACTTCCCCTATAACATATCGTCCCAGATATTCTTCAAGGTGCTGGACTATAAAGACAGCGTCCCCTGCGTGGTTGGAATGGTGCAGAAGGAGGTGGCTGAACGCATTGCTGAAGGCCCGGGAAGCAAGACGTACGGCATTTTGAGCGTGCTGTTGCAGGCATGGTATGACATCGAGTACCTCTTCACCGTGGGCTCCGGCTGCTTTGCCCCACCGCCCAAGGTGGAAAGCGCCGTCATACGCCTCACCCGCAACTCCCGCACAGAACTGGGCTGCGACGAAAAACTCTTCAAGACCGTCGTCAAAACCGCCTTCGGGCAGCGCCGCAAGATGATGCGCAATCCCCTGAAGCCACTGGCAGCCGCCAAGGCATCACGTGAAGGCTGGTCACCAGAGCAGCTTGCAGACTTCCTGTCCCAGCCCGTATTCTCCCAGCGCCCGGAACAACTTTCCGTAGAGGACTTTGTGGCTCTTACCAACCTCCTGGCCTAGAACTGGAAGTAGATGAAGGTTTGGAGGTCGGCGGTGATGAACTGGCAGAAGAAGAATATGATGAGGGCTACCACCACGGCCATCCAGAAGAGGGGGAGGCGGGAGAAGGCGAGGCGATAGCGGCGTTTGAAGCGCTCCGGGAGCCAGTGGATAATCATTCCAACTACAAATAGCACCAGAACCTGCCAGTGGGCTGCGGCCATTGACGGGACCAGGGACATGTCCCAGGGGCCGCCAATCTGGTTCACCATGTTCTTGGCGGTGTTCCAGGCCTGTTCGTTGGCAAGGGCGGGGTCCAGGTTGGACCCGCTGCGGAAGAAAAGGCGTGTGAAAGTGATGAACACGAATGTCTGGAAGATGTCCCAGGCCCGGTCCAGCCAGGCAAGGGCGGGAGATTGCCGATCAGGCCGGCAATGACGAACCAACGCCTTTACCAGCGTGCCGGAAAGGATGATAAGGGTCCAGACAAAGAACATGTTCCAGACAGGGTAATGCAGGGTGAGGGACAGGGTACCGCACAATAAAGTAACCAGCGAAATAATCAGTATCTTGACACCCATGGAACGCTTTGTCCATATCTTGTAAATCACCATCCCTATGCCGTTGAGGCCGCCCCAGATCATGAAATTCCAGCTGGCGCCGTGCCAGAGGCCGCCAAGGAGCATGGTGTTCATGGAGTTGATATTGGTGGTGATGAGCTTGCGGTCACAGGGCTTCCGCCAGGCCCAGAAGCCAATGCCGGCAGCCAGCACCGCAACGCCGAACGCCACCCACCAGGAGCCGCTCAGGAAGCTTCCGAACACCGCCACGGCAGCAATGATAATGAATGTTCCTGCCGATGCATTCCTGTTACCTCCCAGCGGAATGTAAAGGTAATCCCTGAGCCAGCGGGAAAGGGTCATGTGCCAGCGGCGCCAGAACTCCTGGGTGCTCCGGGCCTTGTACGGAGAGTTGAAGTTCTGGGGTAGGTAGAAGCCCATGAGCATGGCAACACCGGTGGCGATGTCCGTGTATCCGGAGAAGTCCGCATATACCTGCAGGGAGTAGCAGAACAGCGCGCTCAAATTCTCAAACCCGCTGAACATGAGAGGATTCTCGAACACGCGGTCTGCGAAGTTCACGGCCATATAATCCGCCAGAATGAGCTTCTTCAGAAGGCCGTTCATTATCCAGAAAACGGCTATTCCGAACCACCTGCGGCTTAGGTTGTAGGGCTTATGCAGCTGCTCAACAAACTCCACGGCGCGGACGATGGGACCGGCCACCAGCTGCGGGAAGAAGCTGAGGTAGAACCCGAAGTCCAGGAAGTTTCCCACGGGCTTTATCTTTCCCCTCTTCACATCCACGATGTAGCTCACCGCCTGGAAGGTGAAGAACGATATTCCAACCGGCAAGATAATGGCATCTACCCTGAAGACCGATGCGCCCACGCACATGTTCAGGAACTCTCCCAGCACATCGTGAACCTCCAGCGACAGCCCGAAGAGGTTGTTCACAAAGTCCGTCAAGAAGTATGCGTACTTGAAATACGCCAGTATTCCAAGGTCGATGACCACGCTCAAGGTGGTCACAAACTTCCGCCACCCCTCCTTCTTCAGCTTATATAACCACTTGGCCGCAAAGAAGTTATAAACTATCACAAAGACCAGCAGGGCAAGGAACACACCGCTTGTCTTGTAATAGAAGAACAGCGAGCAGGCAAAGAGGTATCCGTTACGCAGCAAAGGCTTACTGTGGAACAGCGAGAACACCGCGAAAACCAGCGCGAAGAACGCCCAGAAGTAGAACTGCGTGAACAACAGCGGGTGGGCCTGGTCAAAAGCGAACAGGTTCACCAAAAACTCCCGTATGACATTCCAGAGGCCGCTCATCGGCTGCATTTCATTATGGCGTCAAACATCAGGTCGGCAAGGAGGCGGTAGCCATCGGCAGTGAAATGGACCTGGTCATTCTGGGAAAGCCCGGCCTCCTTCCAGACGGACATGGAGCCGTAGCCGCCCATGATGTCGTACATGTCCCAGAATGCGGCACGGTACTCGCGGGCAAGATCGGCAAATGCCTGCTCCACTTCCTCTGTATAAGGGTTCACGTGGCCGCGGCGGAGGACGCTGTCGTTGATGCCGGTAAAGAGGATGGCGCACCTGGGATTGGCCTTCCGGACCATCTTAATGAGCTCCCGGTAATTGGCCTTGAAGCGGTCTGGGTTGAAGTTTGTCCCCTGGATATCGTTTATGCCGATGGAGAAAATCACCAGGTCCGGCCTTACCAGCTTCACGTCCCTTTCCCAGTGCTCGCACTTGAGCCAGGACGATGTGGACGCGCCGTTCACGCCGGCTTCGCTGAAGGTAAAGCCGCCCGTTGTCTTGTCCAGATAGACGCCTTCCAGGGTGAAGGAACCCGTCGACTGTGCGGCCAGGCCAATCTGCACCCAGTCCGTATAGCAGGGCATGTTGAAACGCCACATGGGACCGTCCTGCCAGCCCCAGAGCGTGTCTTTCTTGGAAAGCAGGAGCACCGGTTCATGGTCTCCGTAACCCAGCAGCGTCACCCTGTTGAAAGCGAATCTCTGCTGCATCACGTGGACCTCCCTGGGCAGAAGGTCGATGGTTGCCCGGGCCGATGTATCGGCTCCCCTGATCCCCACGCCAATAAGGCCCAGGTCCCAGTCCGGATTGAGGCAGCGGGTGTATTCCCAGCCCACTGTGGAGGCGGTGTTGTACGTTGCGGGGGTGTTGGTTCCAGCCGCAGCGAATGGGAAAACCAGGCCCCTGCCGCCGTCCATGCCGTACCTCAGGGCCAGGAAATGGTTGCGGAGCCTGCCGCTCCAGGTGCCGCCCTGGACGTGTGAACCGCCCACATGCAGCACGCGGACACTTCCGGTGCCAAAGAGCACCAGGGAGTCCGTCTTACGGAGAAATCGTCTGAAATCCGGGGAATCCCCCGCCGGGAACTGGACCTGGTTCCTCTCCACCCTCACAAAAGGATAGCGCCGCGCCTGAGAGGGCAGCACCACGGTCATAAGAAGGAGGCAGAAGAGGAGCTTTTTCATTTGGCGTTCCTCAGGAGATAATAGTCATAGTACGTAAGGAAGGACCTGCTCAGGGCCTCTCCAACCTTCTGGGCGCCGGCGGGCGTGAAGTGCGTATAGTCCGCACCGGCATACGGCGGCTGGTGTTTCACCCACTGGACCATGGAGTTTTCCCCGCCCATCATGCGGAAGAGGTCCCAGTAGGCGGCATCGTTCC
>JAILJO010000016.1 GCA_024694675.1 Bacteroidales bacterium
TCCCAGGTCATGACAAGGTCCTTCTTGCATGCCCTGAGAGAGGATGTGAAAGCTGCCATACTCACAATGCAGCGCTGTACGTCCGATGAAAGGGCATGCACTTCCCCATGGCGGAACACTTGAGGATAGCGGTTGTACATCCTTTTGGCAAGCATTTCATGCTCCCTTGCACCCCTTGGCGTAAGGCGCCCGTCCATGCCGTCATGGAGCTCTATCATCTGCTTGGCGCAGACAAGGAGGGAATCTCCGGATGGAGTATTGATTCCTTCTTTAACCGCCGCCTCAAGGCAATTCTTGAGCAGAACATAGGGCTTGTCTGTAGAGTGGGAACGGGAGCCGTGCCTGCCGTAGTGACTTATATAGAAGGGTTTGAAGCCCTTGGGCGCAGGCGTATCTTTCAGCGGATGGAACTCATAAGAATGGCAATTGAATGCCGCACGCTGCGGGAATTCCCGGAGATAGGCATCCATTTCCGGAGAAAGCTGGGCGTAGGAAGCCACTGTCACAGAGAGAAGAATCAAACTTATGAGTACTCTTTTCATATGCTAAAACTTAAGAGGTTCAATTACAGTAACAAATCTCTGTTCCCCGCACCCCGGAGCACGGTTAACGTCCAGGCAGATGACAGGACGGAGAGACTTCTGGTGCATATCCTCGCTGAACCAGTCCTGGTCAAGGCTCACCTCAGAGCCCTTAGGCCCGGAAACCTTAATCCTGAGGCCGGCATCGCCGTCCTTATATATATACTCGCCGGGAGCGGTTTCCTCAACGGAACCGGCTCCAAGGCCGTTTCTGAGCGTAAGATGGCCGGAAGCGGGGCCATTGACAACATCAGTCACCACGAAATACTCCTCATCCACGAACTCAATTGTGCGGCGGCGGGTAAGGCCCTCATAGGCCTGGTGCTCCACGGTGAGGCGCTGGACGCGGCCTTCCGGGGTCCACTGAAGGACCTTGGGCTGAGGGTTGTCATAATTCCTGTCGTCCAGAGTAATGGCATTGTGGCGCGCCGTGGCCTTGAAATAGGCCCTCTGGCGCTCAATCTCATCGTCCCCGGAATATGTATAGGCACCGGCATCGGGCATCAATACCTTGCCGTAAGCCCAAAGCTCGAAGGTCCCAAAGTCCGGCTGCGCATGCCACATACCGCGCTCCGTGGCCTTGATGGGCATAATTATGCTATCGTCCGTCCAACCGTTCCGGAAGCAGTAGAATCCGGAATCCGGGTGGCCGGAGGACTTGTATGCTGGCGTGACAATTCCAAAATGCTCCAGGAGGTCCTTATCCGGAAGGTCGTCCCTGCGGCGGGCGTCGCTGAAGCAGGGGTGAGTTCCGTCCGGATAACAGTAGTCCAGATAATAGTATATCATCCTCTCCAGCTGGTCCAGGCACTCCTGAGGGAAAAGGTCTTTACGGCCGTTTCTCACGGCCACTTGGATGGCTTCGTCATAGGATTCCACAAAGCCGATGTGGTAGCCAGGGTCCAGTTCGTAGTGGCAGCCGTCAGGATAGGACTGGCGGGTGATTTCCTCATTCAGATTATCCACGCCGGCCTTGATCCAGGAGTCCGCATCCTTGAACTCCGGGAAGCAGATTCCCGCGCGTATGACGCCCGATGACTGATGGATAAGGTGATTTCCGGCCGGACTGAAAGACTGCATGAGGACCGATGCGTTCTCATGGTAGGAGCGCAGGAATTCCATCAGGAATGCCGGCGTGAAGTGCCGGGAATCAAGGAACATGTCAAACTGCGTCACCCACCTAAGCAGACGTATCCCTATCTCCAGCGGCCGCCACGCGAAGCATTCGTTAGCGGAATTGACGTCCAGGGCTCCGCTGCTCACGGTCCCGTTCTGGCTTATGCCAAAGGGCTTGTAGGGGTTCTTCTTCACCCAGTCGCGGAACTCCGCCACATACTCCCTGGCATACTTTTCCTTGCCGGTAGTGCAGTACACTTTTCCAAGCGAAGTCCACCAGCCCTGCCTGTGGAGCTGCACCCTCATCTCTATATCCTTGACGGGCCAGTACTCCCAGTTTATGTCCTTGCCGTAATTCCAGACGGTATCTTCCAGGACGTGGAAGGTGTGCCGGAGGGCATCATCGGCCCACAGGAAATCCTTGTCCGATGCCTCCCACGATTCTTCTCCCGGGATATAAATGCCCTGACGATTGCGGTAATACTCCAGAAGGGCCTCCGACGCCTTTTCCCACTGCCCTTTGTCACAGCGCGCCTTAACCTCCTCCAAGCCCGGTCTCTCCAGGTCCAGAAGGGCAAAGACGTCCTGCACGTCACCTGAAGGAGTGCAGGCGACAAGGCAGAAGAATATGCCCAGAAGCAGTATTACCCTTTTAGCAATCAATACTTTTTAATACTGTACTTTTCTGCACCGAGGACCGGGAATACTCCCATCCCCCATGGCTCATGCCATGTCACGCTGCCACGGAGGCGGTTCTCAGGATCAAACACGCCATACACCAGCTTGGAAACATCCGGAGGAGAAGGCACGGTCTGGCCACCTTCGAAATTCAGGAACCCTATGGTAAGGTTCACATCGTCCGGGGTATTGCCAAACATCCTGCCCCTTGTGGTAGAAAGGATGATGCGGTTATGCTGGGCCACGATATGGCCTATGGTGGACAGATGGGTGGCATCGTGAAAGACGATGGCCTCTTCGCAATTGTGCACGTACAGATAGTCGGCGCAAATATGCTCGCCCATGACGAATCCGTACCTGAAGCCCTGGACGGCCACGTTGCGGAGTATCTGGTCGTCGTTCTGGTTGCCGGAAGTATGCAGACCAACCGTATGGCAGGGATTGGGCTGCAGGGATTTCTCCAGCACGGTATCTCCCACCTGCTCGTCCAGGCAAAACTGGGAATCCTCAACGATGAGCCTGGACACGTTTTTAAGGAACGCTGCGGAGGTGGTGGGATACATCCTGGACGTATCCAGATGCACCCTGATCTCCATGTTCTTCATGGAGAATATAGTTCTTGAGAAGCGTCCGTCACAGCTATCCCCTTCCGGAGCGGCCAGGACGGCCCAGGGCCTTTCAAGCGAATCCCGCACCTCAGGAGCATCCCAGGTGGAGTGAAGACAGGTATTGGACCAGCTCATCTCCCCGAACCTGGTGGGCTCGAAGTGCTGGGCCACGCTCTCAAGCGGACGGACCTGATAGGTATAGAGCAACTTGCAGGGCATTTCTCCCTCGAACTGGATATTGGAATCCCCCGCAGGGAGGATGAGCTGCGCACGCACCAGAGCACCGTCGGCGGTGTATTCCTTCGCCGGAGAAGAAAGGAGATATCCATTTGGGGTATAAGGGAAAAACAGCTTTCCCCCACCCCTCTTGTCCAGAAAGTCTATGGCCTTCTGGATGGCCTGAGTATCGTCCGTAACACCGTCTCCCTTGGCGCCGAACATCGTAACGTTCAGCTGCCCCATGCGGGCGGCTTCCTCTATGCGTCTCTGGGGAGAAACGCACGAGACAAGGGCGGCAAGGCACAGAATTATGATAAAAAACCGTCTCATTTGATCACAATATTCTTGCAGTCATCGGTAACAATGAGCGGACGGGCATCCGGTTCCCGGAAATGGAAGCGTACGCTGGAGAGATAGACATTGTTGGCGTGCCTGATGTAAAGGCCCGATGCCGGAAGACTGTGCCCCAGTTTCCTGTTCTCAGGATAGGAATCTTCCGCCTCCGGAACGGGAATCCTTGTCATTTCCTCCGTTCCTCCGCCGGGTGATGTGATGTCTATGTCTGAGAGGTAAATATCTTCCGGATACAAGCCAGGCACTCCTGTGATTGAACTGGACATCATACTCTCAGACACGGCGGTCACCCCGCTGATGGTGACTGCCTTGAGCTTACTGTTTTCGCAGTTGCTGCCACGCCTTCCCATACGGATGAAGATGGGCGTCTGAACATCCCTCATGGCCACATTGCTGATGTTGACATTCTCGCAGATACCCCCGTCAACCACCTCCACGGCTATGCCTGAGATGACGGTGGTAGGGGCCGTGATACCCTTCACCTTGGTAGACCAGTGCCTGAAATTGTCTTCGCTGGCACGGCGTATGGTGATATTGCTCACCGTGACGTTCCGGTATCCAACGGAAGATCCGGTGCCGAGTTTTATGGCGTTGCAGTTGGAGGCGGCTACGCAGTTCGTCACTGTTACATTCTCGCACAGGCGCTCACCGGCACCTTTCAGGCAGATGGCATCATCCTCGCAATCGAAGATGCAGTTTTCCACCACCACGTCCTTGGATTCTATGTCTATTCCGTCGTTGTTGTAGTTGCAATGGGAATAGACCTTGATGCCGCTCACCCTCACGCCCTCACAATCGGTGTAATACTCTACCCAGTGAGCGGAGTTCTCCATGCGGACATCTTTCACCACCACGTTCCTGCAATCCCGGAAGAGGATGATCATGGGTCTTCCGCCAGGATCCGCCTTCCCCACATTGAACGCCGGATCTCCTCCCTGGCCGTCGATGGTTCCCAGGCCGGTGATGGCTATATTCTCCTGATTATTGGCATAAATCAGGGCCGAGTGAGGAGATTTCCAGCCGTTTTCGGGATTCACCCAGTGGGCCTTTTCGTAGGCGTCGATATTGGCCACACCCAGCAGCTTGGCCCCCATCTCCAGGTGGAGTTCCACACCGGATTTAAGTTCGATGGGGCCGGTCAGGAACTCCCCGGCCGGTACCGTGACCGTTCCCCCGCCCAGGGCGCTAAGTTTGTCGATGGCCTTCTGGATGGCGGGTGCGTTGTCCTTTCCGGGCACAGCCTTTGCCCCGGCACTGGTTATATCGATATTCCGACCATCTGAGCAGGCCGATAAAACAACCAGCACAGCGGCCAGAAACAGCCCTTTTACTCCTGATCTATCCATGCTCCTACTTTCTCGTAAACAAAGCTTGCAATCTTCTCCATGCCGGCGGCATTGGGATGGGGATTGCTGTATTTGGGAATGGAAAGGTTCGCACCAAGCATATCAGCAACCCGCACTTTATCGTTTCCAAAGTGCTGGGCGATGAGATTTATTGCTTCCTGCTGGCCTCCCTTGAGATAATCACCTATTAAGCAAACGACTTTTACCTCCTCCCCGCATCTGGCTTGTATCATTCTGATAAGGCGGATATAGGCGGAGCAGAAGGTGGTGCCGTCCAGGGCGTCGGCCGCATCCACGGTGGTTGCGGCATCGGCGGCGTTGAAAAGGGCATCAAGAGTGGCCGTAGATGATTCGGGGAAAGAATCGGAACTCATCGCCACTCCGTCAATCAACTCTTCGGATGTGCCGTACCAGTCGGTATGGCCGTAGTCGTTGGTACCTCCGAAGATGCACACCACGTCCGGATTTCCTATTCCAAGCTGCTGGAGGCGGGTTCCGAAGTCCCAGCCGTACCAGTAGGCGGAGGAATCCCCGGTGGAGTTCTGGACGATGGTTGTATTTCCTGCCGATATGTTCTTCTCATAGGTGCCGGTGCTCATTTTCTGGTAGATGAGCTTGTGCCACCAGGTGTCCGTCACGGAAGTCACGTCGCCGTCACTCTTGGGATAATATGCGCCGCCTTTTGTGGTGTCGCACCAGCCCTTGAAAGTGGAGATTGAATCGCCGATGATACTCACCTTGGTGGTGCGGTTGCCGTCTTCAATGGCCGTCACGGTGACCGTCAGGTCGCTGATGAAGGCACGGCCTTTACTGCTGGAACCACCGTTTTTCCCGCCGAAAGCGATTCGGTCTCCATTCCGGAGAACCAGGCCGGTAACGCTCTTGGTGGCCCAGTCCGTATTGGAGAAATTGATTGTCTGGTAGAGGGTCTCATCGTTCTCATCCGGCCAGTCGAATGAGGCGGTGTGCGCACTGGGATTGGCTTTGGCCAGCTCCGGACTTAGGACAATCACGCCCCAGTCTGCATCCTGGCTGGTGTTGAGACGGGCGGCGGTGACGGTCACCGTAACCGTGGCGGTCTTACCGTCGGGAATCTTGAATTCGGGGGTAACAATCCAGCCTCTGCTGGAAGAGGTGCCCAATTTGAGATAACCGGGGTGGAGGTAAACATTCGTGTCGGAGAGCCAGTCCTTCAGGCGGCTGTTGTTGAGCGCCGTCGTCGGGGCCTTGTAGGTCATTTCACCTCCGCCGGAATAATGGTAACCGTTGTAGATGTTGCTACTTGTACTGGTTTCACTCGTCTTTACCTCCGTATTGGCAAAGCTGGAATTATCACTGGGGCGGAATCCCACGGCAGTGGTAATGTGGTCGAACTCCCAGCGGATTTCCCCAAAGTCTTCCGCCAGGGCGACGCCCGTTTCCGTGATGGATTCGGGCGCTTGAACGATGGTGAATGCATCCGTAGTGGCTTTGACGGCATTCGATTCCAGATTGTTCGTGGTGTCATAGACCTTGAGCCAATAGTCGGTGGAGGGCGTGAGCCCGCCAAAGACAAACTTGGGCTGTTTGCCCTTCCAGGCGCCCAGATTTTCCGGGAAGTCGAAGGACTGGTCCACCTGCGTGCAGGCGCTGTCCCTGTACAGCGTGGCTGTGTAGGCATTGGCCACATCGGCCGATGCGCCATTTCCTTCCGTCCAGGTGAAGATGAGGGTGGAGGAAGAAGAAGTCACCTCTTCAACACTGATGGGAGCCTGTTTTTCCAGGCTTACAATCTGCACCTTCACATCGTCCAGGAAGAAGCGGTTCTTGGTGTCGATGTTTTCGTATGAACCAATGATCAAGCAGCTGTTAGAGTTTACACCCTCTATCCTTATGGTTTTGGTAGTCCAGCTCTTTACTTCGGTGTCAAGCGGATAGCCCTTGCTGAGCGAAGCACCGGTGTACTTGCCGCCGGAACTGGAGAACTTGGGATTGGTGCTTTCCTTCTGATCCGGTGCAAGGACAAGCGTAAGGGAGGAATGGTCATTGACAAACACCGCGACATCGGCCCCGGAGTTATATACGCTGGACGTTACGGTAACATCCACAGTCGCCGTCTTCCCTTCCGGGATACCGGAAAGCGCCGGAGAAACTATGTGCGTGCGTGCGCCGGAGGACGACGAGCCGACGCGCAGATAACCGGCGTAGGAATATACAGAACTGTTGCCGAAAAAGCCCCAGTTGTATAACCTCTTGTCGGATGTAACCCGAGCATCGCCGTAGATACGACCCGACGTGTTGTCGAATACCTGGAAATAGCCGTCGCCTGTGGTATAATTGCCGCTTAATAAATCCAGCGGTTTGCCCGAAGGAATGAAGCCGGCTGCATTGGCGAGCATTGTAATAGGGTGGGGGAGTGGTCCATTTCTCCGTCAGCGTGGGTTTGTGCGGGCCGCTC
>JAILJO010000021.1 GCA_024694675.1 Bacteroidales bacterium
ATTACTCCTCGGGATTCTCCTGTGCTACGGGGAAGGGGACGGCGTCCTCTGCGGCGGGTTCAGCCTGGTTGAGGATTTCCGTGGAGATGGCTTCGTTGGAACCACGGGTGGTGGAGGAACGGGCCACGAAAACGGTGATGATGGAAAGGACCAGGATGAAGGCTACGAGATACCAGGTGGCTTTCTCAAGGATGGTTGCTGTCTGGCGTACGCCAAGGGTCTGGTTTGCGGATGTGAAGTTGGTTGCAAGACCGCCGTCTTTACCGTTCTGAAGGAGAACGACCGCAATCAGGAGGATAGCGGCGATGACGATAAGCACAACGAGAATTGTAAATGCTGCGTTCATATCTTTTTACTGTTTTTATTCCAAATTGTCGATAAGGGATGCAAAGTAAGCACTTTTTTCCGGGATTTCCAAAACCAGACGCGAATAAATGCGCCGGGCCTCTTCCGTACGGCCCTGTTCCGCGAAGATCCGGGCAAGTGTTTCCGTTGCAAAACGTTCCGCCATATCCGATGTTCCTTCTTCTGATTCTTCAGCGTTCTTGGGGGCCTTGAAAGCGAACTTGGTGAAGATGTTGTCTTTCTGCTCCTTCACGTTGTCATACTGGGCCTGGGAGAAGTAGTCCCCGCCCACGACGCGTACGGAGTGCTCTGCGGAAGGTTTTTCGTCCACGGGCTTAGGCGCCATGAACGATGCCAGGATGGCCTTTACGTCCTTGTCCGTGCAGTCCACCGGGACGGTGCTGCGGGCAATGGCGGAGAGCTTGCGGCGGTCTGCCACGAAGAGCGCCTGGGCGGCAATCTCGCCTTCTCCCCAGCCGTCAGACAGCATTCTGCGGCACATCTCCACGCGGGCGGCGCCGTACCAGGGGTACAGGTTAACCACGCCGGCGAGCTCGTCCAGGGTGAGGCGGTGTATGTCTATGAATCCTACCATTGCGCAACTGTTGCGTTGAAGATGTCTTCAACTATTTTTTCGATGATAGTTTCGCAGAGGCCGGCCTCCACGGCGTCCAGGGACATTGTGGCGTCGAAGTCTTCGTAGGCGGAGAAGGACTTGTCAACATCGTCCTCCGGATATTTGCGGTTGGTGAACGATGCCTTCACGGTGACGGTGAGGCGGTTCTGGGCGGCCTGTTCATCGGCGGTGACGGAGGTGGCTTTGACATCGTACCCCGTGATTTCGCAGACGAGCTCCAGGTCTCCGTCCACGTCCACTTCCTCAAGGGAGGTAAGCTTGCGGAACTTCTCCTTCAGAGCTTCCGTGAGGTCGTTGGACAGCGACGGGTTCACGCGGAGGGCCTTGTATTCCACGTAGGGAATGGTTATGGTCTTGACGTCCGGCTGGATGGAGGTGCCGGAGAAGGAATACTTGACGATGCCGCAAGACACCGCCAGCATGGCCAGGAGGGCTATGAGGACAGTCTTTTTCATTTCTTGCGGTATTCCGGAGGGAGTTTGCGGTATAGGGTGCGCTCGCTCATGCCAAGCTCTTCGGCGGCCTTCTTGCGGTTGCCTTCGTACTTCTCAAGCGCCTGACGGATAAGTTCTTCCTCCGTGCGGCGGACGGAAAGGGTGTGCTGCTCTTCCAGCAGTTCCTCCTGGGCCTGCCATTCCGCTTCTTCCGACTGGGGTTCCGGTGCGGGAGCGGGAAGTTCCCGGCGGTCCAGGCGGGCCTTCAGGGCATCGACCTCCTGCTTGAGGTCGAAGATGGCTTTGAAGATGGCCTGGCGCTCATCGGCATTGAAAGAGCCGGAGGTGGAGGAGGCGGTGGCATCGTACAGGACGGGGATGGGTTCTCCCTCTTCCATGGGCATGTACGGTTCCAGTTCCCGGGCCGATAATTCTATCCTCTGGAGGGTAGGCGTTACCTTGCGGGAAACCTGGGCGGTGAGACTCTGGGTGAAGCCCATGAGCTGACGGACGTTGCCGGGCCAGCGGTACTGCTCCAGGAGGTGGATGGCGTCCGGCTTCAGGGAAATCTTGCACATGCCGTTGACCTCGGAGAAGTCCGATGTGAACTTCCTGAAGAGCAGATAGATATCGGACCTCCTTTCCCTGAGCGGGGGGATACGGATCTGGGCGGCGGAGAGGCGGAAGTAAAGGTCTTCACGGAACTTACCGCGCTTGACGGCCTCGTACAGGTGCACGTTGGTGGCGGCCACTACGCGGACGTCCGTGTGCTCTACTTTGTTGGAGCCCACCTTGCGGTATTCTCCGCTCTGGAGGACACGGAGGAGGAGGGCCTGGGAATCGGCCGGAAGTTCTGCAATCTCGTCCAGGAAGAGGGTGCCGCCGTCTGCGTCTTCGAAGTAGCCTTTGCGGTTTTCCACAGCGCCGGTGAAAGAGCCCCTCACATGGCCGAAGAGTTCGGAGTTCACGAGCTCCCTGGGAAGGGCGCCGCAGTTGACCACGAAGAACGGGGCCTGGCGGCGGGAGCTGTACTGGTGGATGATGCGCGCGACGTTTTCCTTGCCCACTCCACTTTCTCCCTGAATGAGAACGCTGAGCCCGGTAGGAGCGAATTTTACGGCTGTTTCCAGGGCCTCGTTGAGGGCGGGATCGTTGCCGATTATGTCATATTTGTTTTTTAGCGCTTGCAAATCCATAGCATGCAAATTTACTAAAAATATTCTTATATTTGCATTTCAGACATGTACAATACTTATTAACTATATGAAAAAGACTCTGATTCTCCTTGCAGGTCTGGCCATTCTGGCAGCCTGCTCCTCACAGGACAAGATGACCAAACAGGCGGAAAACATCAAGATTGAATGTGTTCCTCCCGTGCTGGAAGTCATAGGCGGAACAATTGACGCCACCGTTTCCGTAACATACCCGGATGGCTACTACAATCCGGGCGTGGTGATGGAGGTGACTCCCGTCATCGTCTATGAAGGCGGAGAGGCATCCATGAAGCCCTTCAAGTATCAGGGAGAGAACGTCAGGGCCAACTACAAGGTCATTTCCTCCAAGGGACAGAAGGTCACGGAGCACATCCATTTCGACTACGTAGAAGGCATGGAAAAGTGCTTCCTGGAGCTCCGCGGCAAGGTCCTGGCCAAGGGTAAGCAGATTCCCCTCCCCACCAAGAAGGTGGCCGATGGCGCAAATACCACCTACATGCTTGTTAAGCCCGCCGCAAACGTGGCTTTCAAGGACGGCGAGTACCAGGAACTGGTTCCCGTAACCGTCGAGGGCCAGATCAAGTATGACCTCAACTCTTCAGAGGTGCGCAATTCAGAGCTCAAGAGTGCTTCCGTGAAGGACTTCCAGAAGGCCCTCAAGGACGCCCTGGCAGACGAGCGCGCCGTTGTGAAGAACGCTGAAATCGTGGCCTACGCATCCCCTGAAGGCTCCGCGGAGCACAACGAGCAGCTTTCCGCAGACCGTTCGGGCAGCGCCGGCAAGGCCTGGGATACCGTTACCAAGGGTATCACAACAGACAAGCCGGAGGTCCGCAGCGTAGGTGAGGACTGGGAAGGCTTCCAGAAACTGGTCGCAGAGAGCAACCTCGAGGATAAGGACCTCATCCTGAGGGTTCTTTCCATGTACTCTGACCCCGCAGTCCGCGAGAGCGAAATCAAGAACATGTCGCAGGTGTACACCGCCCTCAAGGGAGAAGTCCTTCCGGAGCTCCGCCGCGCACGCCTCATCGCAAACATCGAGTATAAGAACTATACCTCTGAGCAGCTCCTGGACGTCCTGAAGGAAAACGAGGACATCCTTGACGAGGAAGCCCTCCTCCGCGCCGCCACCGTGGCAAAGGACACCAAGCTCAAGGAGAGCATCTGGAAGAAGGCCGCATCCAAGTTTGACAGCGGCCGCGCACACTACAACCTGGCCGCAATGTACACCGCCCAGGGCAAGGACAAAGACGCAGAGGCAGAGATTGCAAAGTACGGCGTCCCGGACAGCGACGTCCTCAACCTGAGGGGCCTCATCGCCATGCACAATGAGGATTACAAGGGCGCAGAAGACCTTTTCCGCCGTTCCAATACTGAGAGCTCCAAGCTGAACCTTGGCGTCCTTCTCATAAAGACCGGCCAGTATGAAGAGGCGTCTCGCCTCCTTGCAAACGCTCCCGGCTGCTGCCACAACACGGTGCTTTCCCTCATCCTCACGGACCAGCTTGAGAAGGCCATGGCAACCGCCCACTGCGGAGATCCCAAGGTATGGTACCTCAAGGCCATCATCGCAGCCCGCCAGGGTAACGGTGACAAGGTGAAGGAGTTCCTTGAGAAGGCGTTCAAGAACGCAAGCCTCAAGGAAAGGGCCGCCCGTGACGTGGAATTCGCAGGTTACGAGTTCTAGGCCGTGAAGAGCCTCCGCATAACGGATATCATCCTCTGTGTCCTCGTGATACCGGGGATGATACTGTTTTTCCCTGTGAGCGAATGGGCCCAGTGGAACCATGGCTACGTGCTTCTTTATGTACTGTGGCTCTACGGGGTGTATTTCCTGTGCCGCAAGGTGCTTGGCAATGTTGTGATACAGGGACGGAAAGGGCTTTTAACCACGCTGGGAGCCATACTTCTCATGGTTGTAGCTACATTCCTCATGACCCTGGCACCGCTGGACATTCCTCGTGAGGAAGGGTCCATCATACAGCCCTACGCGAGGGCTATGTGGATAATGCTGTTTGCCGTAATTGGCATGGGCCTGCCGCTTGGCTCCATGGAGGCGCAGCTAAAGATCCTGGGCCGTCACATCGCCCGCGAGACAGAGGTCCAGGACCAGAAGGACGCCCTTCACCAGAGGGCTTCCAACGCCTTCTCCGGAGAGGAGGTCCTGGTGAAATCCGGCTACAAGACCGTACACATTCCGCTTGGGGCGGTGCAGTACATAGAGTCCCGCAACAATTACTCCTGCTTCCATCTGGACCATCTGGACGATGTAGTCACGCAGGTCCCCCTGAAAGACGTCATGGACATGCTTCCGGAAGGGAAGTTCCTGAGGATTCATCGGTCATACATCGTCCCAGTATGGAGAATTGAGAAGAGGACCATGACCTATGTCAAGATAATGGGCGTAGAGGACAGCATTCCCGTAGGCAGGGCATACAAGGACATTCTGAAAAATGGCTAAAGACTTCTACGCAACCAGGTCCACGGCATGGTGGAAGGTTGCCTTTGCAATGATAGGCTCCTGTATGTCGGGAGTCACTTTTGTATCCGTTCCCGGCATGGTAGGCGTAGCCGGATGGGGCTATCTGCAGATGTGCATGGGCTTCTTCCTGGGGTATCTGGTGATAGCTTTCGTGCTCACGCCGCTGTACTTCCGCCTGAACGTCGTTTCCGTGTATCAGTATCTGGAGAACAGGTTCGGGATATCGTCCTACAAGACCGGGGCGTGGTTTTTCTTCGTGTCCAAGATGCTGGGCGCGGCGGTGAGGCTGTACCTTATGGTGGCCACGCTGTGCCTGCTGCTGAAGATTCCGCTGTGGATTACCGTGATTGTGGTGGTAGCGCTGGAATGGGCGTACACCGTGAAAGGCGGGGTGAAGGCGGTAATAGGCCTGGATATTATCAAGACCATATGCATGCTGGTGGCCGTGGGACTGTGCCTGGCGCTTATTGCCCGCGAGGTGGGAAGGCCGGACACCTCCATGATGCGGGTCTTCTATTTTGACGATGTCAACCACCCGCAGTTCTTCGTGAAACAGCTCCTGGGCGGTCTGTTTACCGTTGTGGCGTGCACCGGCCTGGACCAGGACCTCATGCAGAGGACCCTGGCATGCAAGAACGTCCGCGACTCGCAGAAAAACCTGATTGTTTCCGTGGTTCTGCAGATCATTGTGATTTCACTGTTCCTGCTGCTGGGTGTTTACATGTACCAGTTTGCTGCGCTTCACGGAATTGCCGCCACTGGCGACGCCCTGTTCCCGGCCGTCACCTGGTCCGGAGCGCTCCCCAAGGTGGTTGGTGTGCTGTTTGTCCTGGGCCTTGTGATGGCGGGCTTCCCTGCCGGAGGATCGGCCTTGACGGCGCTTACCACGTCCTTCACGGTTGACATCCTCGGCGGCCGCGAACGCTCCCGCGTCTGGGTCCACACCGGCATGGCGGTCCTCATGGCCGTCTGCATCCTGGTATTCAACGCCCTGAACTCCACGAGTGTCATCGACGCCGTGTACCGTCTCGCCAGCTACACCTACGGCCCCATCCTGGGCCTGTTCGCCTTCGGCATGTGCTGCAAAACCCCCGTCAAGGACCGCTGGGTCCCCGTCGTCGCCATCCTGGCACCCATCCTCTGCCTTGTGCTGGACCTCAATTCCGTCCGCTGGTTCCACGGCTACCACTTCAGCTACGAAATCCTGCTGATCAACGCTCTCTTCACCATGGCCGGACTGTGGATGATTAGAAAGAGGTAACCTTTCCCGTCATTCCACGCCCATCTCGTCATTCCCGCCCCCGACCGGGAATCTCCCTCTCCGTGACGCAGGTCCCCCCTCTCCGAGGTGACGTACGCCACCTTTTAGCCGGGTGACGTACGCCAGGAATCGCCACTACAGGCCGTATAGTGACGCAGGTCCCCCCAATTTTTCCGGACCTGCGCCATTTATCACAACTCTTTCACTATATTTGGCGAAATGATGTGTGCATTATTGCAAATGGCATTGTATCATAATAGGTTTTTAAGCCGGTCGCAAATTGCGACCACAAGCTAATAATCAGGAGATTATAAACACATGGCGGAGAAAAAGAAAGAAGAGAAACAGGAACTGGTTGCAAATTGCAACCGGTTGCCACATGTGTCCGCGGAAGATAAGATATTTACTATACGTGACACGCAAGTCATTATAGACCGTGATTTGGCGGAACTATATGGAACCCAAACCTTTAGACTTAATGAGCAGGTGAGGCGTAATATAAAACGCTTCCCAGAATCATTCCGCTTTCAACTGACCAAAGAAGAAACGGCTGAACTCATCGCAAATTGCGATAGGTTGTCAACAATGAAGCATAGTAGCACTCTGCCATATGCTTTTACAGAACAGCTTCCCTCAAAGATCTGGGGAAGAAGTGGTTTGCCTTCTCGCTGATGGAAGAAACAGTGGCAGATGAATTGCTTTCACGTATGTCAGTTCAGCAGAAATAGTGTCTTACTGCGGAAGGTGTGCTTTTTTGTGACAGACCTTCCGCGGGGGTTGTGCCCCTGATAGGGATGTTGGGGCGTTGAGGTGAGGAAGGTGTGTCGGGTTTTTTCCGACCTTCCGCACTTTTTCCCTCCTCCAGGGATTCCGTTCGGGCAGAGCCCTCCGGCATCCCCTGGTCCTCCCGGAGGGTCCGTTCAACCAAGTTGCAGCCCACGACCCATGGTCGTTAGGGCTGTTTTGGTATATGACGTCCAGTGATCAAGCTCCCTGTCCGCCACATACCAAAACAGCCCGGCGCTTTCGCGCTAGGCTGCAATTGGTTGCGGAGGAGGGGGGATTCGAACCCCCGGTACAGAATGACCCGTACGGCAGTTTAGCAAACTGCTGGTTTCAGCCACTCACCCACCCCTCCGGGGAACTTGGTCCGAAACGCCCGCTGCTGGAGCGGGACTGCAAAGATACGAAAAAAAGGACAAACCGCAAGAAATTTTGTATATTTGTGTTTGACACAATAAAAAACCATAACCATGAAAGCTTGTAAATATTGGATTGTCCCCGGACTGTTTTTCCTTGTTGCATCAATACTTAACGTTACCGGAAAGGTGTGGAATCCCGTTCTGGCGGAGACCGTGAAACCGGCTCTGATGCCGCTGCTGGCGCTGACGGCGGTGTGCGCCGCGGGCGGCGTAGAACGCAAGGAAATCCGGATCCTGGTGCTTGCCCTGCTGCTTGGATGCGTGGGTGACACGTTCCTTATCTTTGACGGCTTCCTGCCGTTCGTATTCGGAATGGTGGCATTCCTCTCGGGACATGTCTGCTATATGTGCCTGTTCGGCGGCAAGTCCTGGAAGGGCTTCACCTGGAAAACCTGGGTTCCGGCAATCGTGGCCATGGCAGCCCTCACTGCAGTACTTATCATTGCCATAGGCGTCAACGGAGCCATGCTGGTTCCCATGTGCGTGTACGGCTTTGCACTCATGATGCTTATCTTCAGCGCCCTGGCCGGAGCCGTCCGCTTCAAGACCTGCGCCTGGTGGACCATCCTCTGCGGCGCCGTGCTGTTCACCTTCAGCGACGCTTGCATCGCCCTGGGCACCTTCGGGCACGATTTCGCAGGCCGCAACGTGGTTATCATGGTCACATACCTTGCCGCCCAGTCCCTGCTTGCAGCAGGTGCAATAAATCTCGCGAAGAATGCGTAGGGGCCTGGTCGTCGCCATATCGGCCCTTATAGCCATAAGCGCCTCCGCCCAACCGTTCAATACGCGGGAAGAGGTCTTGGCGAACATCGACCTTGCGGGGGGGACGTACAGCCTTTACCCTACCGGCCAGCCCTCTCAGGCCAAGCCGCCAAAGGGGTATAAGCCTTTTTATCTGACGCACATCGGCAGGCATGGGGCACGGTACGTCTCCAGCAGCACCACCTATGAAAGGGTATGGACGGCGCTGGACAGTGCGCATCGTCAGGGTAACCTCACGCCGGATGGGGAAAAGCTTTATAAGGCCTATGCCGGGGTCCTGCCCAACCTGCGGCACCGCGAAGGCATCCTCACCAAGAAGGGCCAGGCGCAGCACAGGCAGATAGCCGCCCAGATTTACAGGGATTTCCCGGCCCTATTCAAGGGGAAAACCAAGGCCCAGGCCCTTTCCACCACGTCCCACAGGGTCATCCTGAGCATGATGTGCTTCCTGGACCAGATGAAGCAGATGGACCCGGACTTCACCTTCGAGGCCGATTATGGCTACCGCTACTACCCCGTCCTGGTCCCGGAGAGCAACAACAACCCCGCCTTCGTGGAGCGCGCCCCTTTCCCTGAGGAAGTACTGAAGGCGTATGACGATTTCGCCGCCGAGGTCCTTGACGAAGACGCCATCCTCCGCCGATGGTTCCGCGACCCGGAAACTATCCCCGGAAAGGAATCGTTCCTCTACCGCATCAACAAGATAGTGTCCGATATCTCCAACCTGGATTTCCCCGTCTCAGACACCCTCGGGACCATCTTAACGGACGATGAGCGCTACGCCATGTGGCAGATCCAGAACTACTCTGACTACATCTATACCTCCCGCGCCCCGGGAATCGACCAGCGCCGATGCCTGGAAATGTCCGTCACCGTGAAGGACATGATAGACAGGTTTGACGATGACCTCCGCGACGGCGTTGCCATGCGTCTCCGTTTCTCCCACGACACCGCCCTCATGCCGCTCCTTTCCTACCTTGGCGTGAACGGCAAGGATGTGGCCGAGGCCGATCCCCGCAAGCTGGAAAACCTCTGGCGCAACTTCGACGTCTGCATGGCCTGCAACTTCCAGATGGTCTTCTTCCGCAGCAAGAAGAATCCGGACGATATCCTCATCCAGGTCCTCCTCAACGGCCGCCAGGCCACCCTCCCCCTCCCCGAAGCCGCCCCCGGCTTCTACCACTGGTCAGACTTCAAACAGAAGTTCAATCACCTGGAAATATAAAGAAAGAGCCCGGCGCATAACGTCGGGCTCAGTTCTTATTAATCAGACTATTATTCTAATGTTAAGCTTTGCTCTTTGGCGTCGTAGTTATCATAGCTGACTCCTACTTTTATTGTTCCGGCAGAACTCAGGCCAACTTTGCTCCTGGGGATGCAGAGCTCTAGCTGCGAAGAAGGATTGCCCAAGACGCACCATGTTCTCAATGATCCGTCGCTGCTGCCGTTAACAGTACTCCTGGGATCTGCACCCTGGATCATTTCCAGCGGATCTGATCCGGCAACGGCAGGGTAAATAACGGCATACTGTTCACAGCCGGGGATACTTCCGCGTGCGGTACCGGTATTTGTATCATTGTCGGTGTTAAAGCCTACATATATGTACCTTGCTTCGGTAATCTTTTCAGAATTCAGCTCAAGATAAACATAGATGTTCAGGGCATCGGAGGTTACTCTCCAGTGGTTGATTCTGGAATTGCTGCCATTGTTGGAACGTGTGCCGTCATACTCTGTTATTCCATCCCAATCATTGAAAACACCGTCAATATCTATAGCCGGAGCGTAATAATTGCCGTCACTGACATTAAGAGTAAGGGGCTTTACCGTGGTTTTAGATGTCGGCGTCATGGGATTATTTGCTGTAAAGGTCTTAATGTCTACTCCTGTTGCTTCGTTGGTAATAGTAATTACAGGCTGGAAAGTACCCCAATAGCGACATGATACATAAAAGACAGCCTGATTGCTCACAACGTTACTAACATAAGAAAGGGTACTATTTGCAGAACCAGGAGAAGCATGATTGTAATTAATAAACTTAGCATCATCAATAGGCCAGCTTCCTGACAAGCCATAGGTTGTCTGGTTATAAATGGTAAACCTCACTTTGTTGACGGTGTTCTGAATTCCAGTGACAATAAACTTGTATGTGCAGGCAATATTCTCAAAGGTTAAAGCACCCTCTGCGGCATTAAGAGCGCACATGGGAACGTTGGCGGAGAAATGTGTTGCGGAAAAGTCTACGCTGGGATTTACATAAAAAGAAGGGTTTGATCCGGCTGTATACGTGTGATTCACGGATGCCGGGAACAATGCCCAGATCTTTTTGTCAGAATCCGTGCCGTCAGATGCGCCAATTTCATAACCATTATCAATATCACCGCTGAAGGATGCGCTTGCACCCGTGCCAGTAGTGGTCAGTGTAAAGAACTTGTTTTCTTCGCCATTGTGGAAGAGAACAGAGATGGCGTCACCTGAAGACCAGGAGAAATTACCGCTGGCGTCATAATCAGACTTTACATCGGTTTCCTCAGGAACGGATGCATTAATGGTGTAGATGTAAGTGCCGTTGTTATCTACTTCGGGTTCCTCGATTGCAACGGGCTGCTTCTCGCAGGATGCAATGGCTGCTATAGCCATGAGCATCATAGGTATAAAAAGCTTTTTCATTTCCATGCAGTGTTTAAGATCCGAAGTATGAGTCAAAGTCGCTTCCTGTGTCAAAGGTTACATTTGCTCCGGTTGCATTCTGCGACGCGAGCAAGTTCAGTTCAAGGTAGATAACCTCGACGTCCGTGACAGGTGGTGTGTAAGGTGATTTACTCATGGTTGGTTGTTATGATTTGATAAAAAGTCTTTAGTGTTTTAAGTAATGCGCGCAAATATAGCGCTTTTTGTATTAAAAGCTTACGAAAACGAAATGGCCGAGGTAAAAAAGTCTTTCGAATTGTTTCGATTCAGGGGCGGTTTGGGGTATTGTTGCGCAGATTGTGCGCATTTTCTCGCAAAATGCGAAAAATTATGTATATTAACGCTTTACTTTGTAAGTATGAAAAAGCTACTGACCACATTATTCTGCATTTTCTTCGTTTTACTGTCCTGCGAGAAGCCGTCGCAGGGAATAGTCATAACCCCTCCCAACACCCATCCAACCCTTAATCCAGGGAACGGACAGGGCGGCGGTAATCAGGAGGAAGGCGGCAACCAAGAGGGCACCGAGCAAGGTGGCCAGGAGGGAACTCCTGTGACGGCGCCCACGGGCACCATCATCGTTGGTTATGTAACTTACTGGGGAAGCACACTGCCGAATCCGGCGATGCTGACCCATATCAACTACGCTTTCGCGCACATCAAGAGCGATTTCGAGAGCCTTGA
>JAILJO010000070.1 GCA_024694675.1 Bacteroidales bacterium
ACACGGGCCGATTCCGTAGAAACCGCCTCAACATGCGTCGGGCCCTCAAACACTTCCGGGAAGCGCTGGAACAAATGCCCGGCAATGCTCCTGTGCTGCGCCTTCCCCACTCCGGTAAGATTGCCGTCGCAATTCTTCACCTTCTTGTAAAAGGCCTTATACTTTGTGAAAAAGTCCTTGCCCTCTTCCGTGAGCACGTTCTCCTTTTCCGCCTTGGCAAAAATGCCGCGGAGAGTATCAAACTCGCTGGTGCAATAGCGTGCGCCATGCCTTGCGAAATTACTGATATAGAAAGGCTTGTACCCCTCGGGTGCCGGCGTCAGCTCCGGCAGGGAGCTGTTGTCGTAAACATAATAAGCGCCCGCCGCCTTATGCGGGTCCTGGCCTATGACCTCCTGCAGCGTCTGCGCTCCACAAACGCCCAGTGACCACAATACAAAGATGAAGAATAATGCCGCTTTTTTCATAAAGCAAAAATAACGATTTTATCTTTATTTGCATAAAAAAAAGGAGACCACAATTTTGCGGTCTCCTTGCAACTGGATTTGAAGGACTCTGCTAGAGGTCGTTCATTGCGGCGGCGTAGTCGCTCTTGGAGCCTACTACGATGTCCTGGTAACGGGCGAGGCCCGTTCCTGCAGGAATGAGGTGGCCGCAGATGACGTTCTCCTTGAGGCCCTCGAGGTAGTCCACGCGGGCGCGGATGGCGGCCTCGCTGAGCACCTTCGTTGTCTCCTGGAAGGAGGCGGCGGAGATGAACGAGCCGGTCTTCAGAGCTGCGCGGGTGATACCCTGGAGCACCTGAGAAGCCGTTGCAGGCTTTGCCGGACGCACTACCATGAGCTTGGAGCCCTGGCGCTCAAGAGAGGCGTTTTCGCCGCGGAGGTCGCGTGCGGAAATGATGTCGCCTTCCTCGAACTTGGTGCTGTCGCCGGCATCTTCAACATAGTACTTGCCGAAGATGGCGTCGTTGATGTCCATGAACTCCCACTTGTCCACCAGTTCCTCCGGGAGGAATTCGGTGTCGCCGGGGTCGTTGATCTGGACCTTGCGCATCATCTGGCGTACGATGATCTCAAAGTGCTTGTCGTTGATCTTCACGCCCTGCAGACGATACACGGCCTGAATCTCATTGACGATGTACTCCTGTGCCTTCACCGGACCAAGGATGTTCAGGATATCGGTAGGTGATGTGCCGCCGTCGGAAAGACGTGTGCCGGCCTTCACGTAGTCGTTCTCCTGGACAAGAATCTGCTTGGTCATAGGGACCTCGTAACGGGCCTCGCGGCCTGTACGGTTCTTGATGACGATCTCGCGCTTGCCCCTCTTGACCTTGCCCATGATGACCTCTCCGTTGATTTCCGAGAGGATGGCGGGGTTGGAAGGATTGCGGGCTTCGAAGAGCTCCGTAACACGCGGCAGACCGCCGGTGATATCACTTGCCTTACCAATGGCGCGGGGGATCTTGATAATGACGTCGCCAACTTTCACGCTGTCGCCGTCGCCTATCATGATGTGCGCGCCCACAGGCAGGTTGTACTGACGCAGGGTGACTCCTTTGCCGTCCACGATAAGCATCGCGGGGGTCTTTGTTTTGTCTTTACCTTCGATGATAACCTTGTCCGAAGCTCCGGAGAACTCGTCGGCGCTTTCCTCGCGGAAAGTTACGCCGTCGACCATGTTCTCGAAGCGTACGGTACCGGCGGTTTCAACGATGGTAGTGGCGTTGTAGGCATCCCACTCGCAGATGAGGTCTCCCTTGTGCACGGAGTCGCCGTCCTTGAAATAAAGCACGGAGCCGTAAGGGATATCATACTGGGAGTAGGTCATACCGGTGCGCTCGTCCACTATGCGGAGGGATGTCATGCGGGACACCACAACCGGGTGGACGGTTCCGTCTTCCTCTACGCGGTCGATGGTACGGAGTTCCTCGAATGCGAGTTTACCCTCGTACTTGGACTCGATGGAGGAGTCTGCGACGGCACCGGATGCCGTACCGCCGACGTGGAAGGTACGCAGCGTAAGCTGGGTACCGGGTTCGCCGATGGACTGGGCTGCAATGACACCCACAACCTCGCCGGTTTCAACCATGCGGGAAGTGGCCAGATTGCGGCCATAGCACTTGGCGCAGACGCCCTTGCGGGATTCGCAGGTGAGAACGCTGCGGATTTCGACCTGCTCGATGGGGAGGGTGTCGATGAGGGCTGCGACGTCCTCACGGATCTCCTCTCCGGCGCCGATGATGAGCTCACCGGTGAGCGGGTTGAAGATATCGTGCACCGAAGTACGGCCCAGGATGCGCTCTCCCAGGGATTCGACCACCTCGTCCTTGTTCTTGATGGCGGTGGCGATGAGGCCGCGGAGGGTTCCGCAGTCTTCCTCTGTGATGATGACATCGTGGGACACGTCCACAAGACGGCGGGTGAGGTAACCTGCATCTGCGGTCTTGAGGGCGGTATCAGCAAGACCCTTACGTGCACCGTGCGTGGAGATGAAGTACTCCAGCACCGTCATGCCTTCCTTCAGGTTGGACACGATAGGGTTCTCGATGATCTCTGCACCTGCAGCGCCGCTCTTCTGGGGCTTGGCCATAAGGCCACGCATACCGCAGAGCTGCTTGATCTGCTGGGTTGAACCACGGGCACCGGAATCCAGCATCATGTACACCGGGTTGAAGCCTTCGTGATCTGCGGAGATCTGCTTCTTCACGATGGAAGTGAGCTGGTTGTCGATGCTGGTCCAAAGGTCGATGACCTTGTTGTAGCGCTCGTTGTTGGTGATGAAGCCCATTGCGTAGTTGGCCTTGATGGCCTCTACGTCTGCGTAACCCTTCTCAATGAGGGCGGTCTTCTCCTCAGGGATGAGGACGTCGCCCAGGTTGAAGGAGATACCGGCACGGAATGCCTGGTCGTAACCAAGGTTCTTGATATCGTCCAGGAACTGTGCGGTACGGGTAACGCCGGTGTGCTTGATCACGTTGGTGATGACGCTTCTGAGGCTCTTCTTGCCCAGGACTTCGTTCACGTACGGGACCTCCTCGGGGATGTACTGGTTGACGATGATACGGCCAGCGGTGGTCTTCACCATCTGAGTACCCTTGGAAGGATCCTGCTTGTCAACGGGGAGACGGACCTCGATGGGGGCGTGCATGTCGATCACCTTCTCGTCAAAGGCGATGATTACTTCCTCCGGTCCGTAGAAACGCATGCCGGAACCCTTTGCGCCGGGACGCTCCTTGGTGATGTAGTACAGACCAAGCACCATATCCTGTGAAGGAACGGTGATAGGAGAGCCGTTGGCGGGGTTCAGGATGTTATGGGAACCCAGCATCAGGAGGTGGGCCTCCATGATGGCTGCGTTGCCCAGCGGCAGATGGATAGCCATCTGGTCACCGTCGAAGTCCGCGTTGAAAGCGGTACAGGCGAGCGGATGCAGCTGGATGGCCTTTCCTTCTATCATGCGGGGCTGGAAAGCCTGGATACCCAGGCGGTGCAGGGTAGGTGCACGGTTCAGGAGCACCGGGTGACCCTTCATTACGTTCTCCAGGATTTCCCAGATAACGGGGTCGCGGCGGTCGACGATCTTCTTGGCGCTCTTGACGGTCTTCACGATGCCGCGCTCGATGAGCTTGCGGATCACGAAAGGCTTGTAGAGCTCCGCTGCCATGAATTTAGGCAGACCGCACTCGTGCATGTTGAGCTCCGGACCTACGACGATAACCGAACGTGCGGAATAGTCCACGCGCTTACCAAGGAGGTTCTGGCGGAAGCGGCCCTGCTTGCCCTTGAGGGAGTCTGACAGGGACTTGAGGGCACGGTTGCTCTCGCTCTTCACTGCGGAAGACTTCTTGGAGTTGTCGAAGAGGCTGTCCACAGCTTCCTGAAGCATACGTTTCTCGTTGCGGAGAATGACTTCGGGAGCCTGGATCTGGATGAGCTTCTTGAGACGGTTGTTACGGATGATAACCCTGCGGTAAAGATCGTTGAGGTCCGATGTTGCGAACCTTCCGCCGTCCAGCGGGACAAGGGGACGGAGATCCGGCGGAGTGACGGGGATCACTTTCATGATCATCCACTCCGGACGGTTCACGTCCTTTGACTCCTGGAACCACTTGACCACAGACAGGCGCTTGAGGATTTCGGTTTTACGCTGCTGGGAACTTTCCGTGCGCATTGCGCGGCGGAGGGAGCGGCCCAGCTCTTCCACGTCAATTTCTTTCAGAAGGTCATATAGGCCTTCTGCACCCATCTTGGCCACAAGGTTCATGCTGTCTTCCCAAACCAGGCCTTCCTCTTCCTTCTTCTTGCGAATGTCGTAGAGGCGGTCCTTGGCGGTGAAGTACTCGTCCTCGGAAAGGAGGTCCATCTTGTGCAGACGAAACTCTTCCGGAACTTCTTCACTGTCAAGCAGGCCGGGGTTCACCACTATGTATTTCTCATAGTAGATTACGGATTCCAGCTTCTTGGACGGTATGCCCAGGAGTGCGCTGATCTTGTTGGGGGCGCTCTTGAAGTACCAAATGTGTGCTACCGGAACGGTAAGGGTGATGTGACCCATCCTTTCACGGCGAACCTTTTTCTCCGTCACTTCCACGCCGCAGCGGTCGCAGACGATTCCGCGGTAGCGGATCCTCTTGTACTTGCCGCAGTAGCACTCGTAGTCCTTTGTGGGACCGAAGATCTTCTCGCAGAAGAGGCCTTCACGCTCAGGCTTGTAGGTCCTGTAGTTGACCGTTTCCGGCTTCAGGACCTCTCCGCATGAGCGCTCGGTGATGTCTTCCGGGGAAGCCAGCGAGATGGAAATGCGGGAGAAATTGCTCTTTTGCTTGTTTTCCTTAGTATTAAAAGCAGGCATAGCTGTTACTTTCTTTAATCCTTGACTAGTCCAAAGTTACCTTGAGACCGAGGCCGCGGAGCTCGTGCAGGAGCACGTTCAGGGACTCGGGGATACCGGGAGTGGGCATGGGATCGCCCTTGACGATTGCTTCGTAGGTCTTGGACCTGCCGTTCACATCGTCGGACTTCACGGTGAGAATCTCCTGGAGGGCGTTAGCTGCGCCGTAGGCTTCCAGGGCCCAGACTTCCATTTCACCGAAACGCTGGCCACCGAACTGTGCTTTACCGCCCAGAGGCTGCTGAGTGATGAGGGAATAAGGACCGATGGAACGGGCGTGCATCTTGTCGTCGACCATGTGGCCGAGCTTGATCATGTAGATGACACCCACGGTTGCAGGCTGGTCGAACCAGTCGCCGGTGCCGCCGTCGCGGAGGTTGGTCTTACCGAAGCGGGGCACGCCGGCCTTGTCCGTATAATTGCAGATTTCGTCAATGGATGCGCCGTCGAAGATAGGGGTAGAGAACTTGACGCCAAGTTCACGGCCGGCCCAACCGAGCACGGTCTCGTAAATCTGGCCCAGGTTCATACGGGAAGGCACGCCCAGAGGGTTCAGGACGATGTCCACGGGTGTACCGTCCTCAAGGAACGGCATGTCCTCACGGCGGACAATCTTTGCCACGATACCCTTGTTTCCGTGACGGCCGGCCATCTTATCACCCACGGTGATCTTACGCTTCTTGGCAACGTAGACCTTTGCGATCTGCATCACGCCGTTAGGCAGTTCGTCGCCAACCTTGATCTTGTCCAGTTCCCTCTTGTAGCGGGTTTCTGCCTCCTTGTGGGCGATGCAGTAACCGCTGATAAGGGAGCGGACCATTGCGGAGATCTTGGCGTCGGACACCCACTTTGCGGTGGAGATGTTCTGGTAGTCGGCTTCCTTGAGGCCCTGGAGGGTGAACTCCTTGCCCTTGGGGAATATCTCTACTCCGTAAAGGTCGGATACGCCGGCGCTCTTCTTGCCGTTCACGAGGCTCCAGAGCTTGTCGATAAAGCCTGCGCGGAGCTTTGCCAGGGCGGCGTCTGCCTCCTGCTGCTTGATCTCCAGACGGGTCTTCTGCTCGCTCTTGGCGCTGCGCTTGCCGGTTTCCTTGGAAACCTTTGCATACAGGGCGGTCTTGATTACGGTGCCGCTCAGGGAAGGATTGGCCTTCAGGGAGGCATCCTTCACGTCGCCGGCCTTGTCACCGAAGATGGCCTTGAGGAGCTTCTCTTCCGGAGAAGGATCGCTCTCACCCTTCGGGGTAATCTTACCTATCATGATATCACCGGGCTCGATGTGTGCACCAATGCGGATAATACCGTCCTTGTCAAGGTCACGGGTTGCGTCCTCGGAGACGTTGGGGATATCGGAGGTGAGTTCCTCCATACCGCGCTTGGTCTCGCGGACTTCCGTGAGGTACTCGTCCACGTGGATGGAAGTGAGGATATCCCACTTGACCATTTCCTCGCTGAGGACGATAGCGTCTTCATAGTTGTAACCCTTCCAAGGCATGAAGGCAACCATGAGGTTGCGGCCAAGGGCAAGTTCGCCCTTCTCGGTGGCATAGCCCTCGGTGAGGACCTGCCCACCCTTCACGCGGTCACCCTTGCGCACAAGCGGTTTGAGGCTTATGCAGGTGCTCTGGTTGGTACGGCGCCAGATGGGGAGCTTGTAAACGGTCTCCTCAGGGAGGAAGCTTACGAACTTCTCGTCGTCGGTGAGATCGTACTTGACGCGGATCTCGTTGGCGTCTACGTATGTGACGATACCCTCGCGCTCAGCGATGATCTGGGTGCGGGAGTCGATGCAAACCCTCTCCTCCAGGCCGGTACCCACGATGGGGCTTTCCGGGGAAAGGAGCGGAACTGCCTGACGCATCATGTTGGCACCCATGAGGGCGCGGTGGGCGTCGTCGTGCTCAAGGAACGGAATCAGGGAAGCAGCCACGGAAGCCATCTGGTTAGGGGCTACGTCCATGTAGTTGACCTCTTCTTTGGATACCAAAGGGAAGTCTGCTTCAAGACGGCACTGGATGCGGTCGTCCTGAAGGACACCGTCGTCACTCATGTTCACGTTGGCGAGGGCCACGTGCTGGGCTTCCTCCTCCTCTGCGCTCATGTACTTCC
Organism: Bacteroidales bacterium; assembly: GCA_024694675.1. Taxonomy (GTDB): domain Bacteria; phylum Bacteroidota; class Bacteroidia; order Bacteroidales; family UBA932; genus Cryptobacteroides. The sequence goes on from JAILJO010000070.1 coordinate 7,003, forward strand.
AGCCTGTTGCGCTCAGATCCACCTTGCCGTCGTGGACCTCGCGGTACGGGGTCTCGATGAAGCCAAGGTTGTTGATGCGGGCGTAAACGCACAGGGAGCTGATAAGGCCGATGTTAGGTCCTTCAGGGCTCTCGATAGGGCACAGGCGGCCGTAATGGGTGTAGTGGACGTCTCGGACTTCGAAGCCGGCGCGGTCACGGGAAAGACCGCCGGGACCCAGGGCGGAGAGACGACGCTTGTGCGTAATCTCTGCCAGAGGGTTGGTCTGGTCCATGAACTGTGACAGCTGGCTGGTGCCGAAGAAGGAGTTGATCACGGAAGACAGGGTCTTGGCGTTGATCAGGTCGATGGGGTTGAACTGCTCGCTGTCGCGGACGTTCATCCTTTCCCTGATGGTACGGGCCATACGGGAAAGACCCACGCTGAACTGGTTTGCAAGCTGCTCGCCCACGGTGCGGACACGACGGTTGGAAAGGTGGTCGATATCGTCCACGGTGGCGTGGCTGTTGATGAGCTGGATCAGGTACTTGATAATCTCCACGATGTCCGTGTTGGTGAGAACGCGGACGCCGGGATCTGTGTCAAGGCTGAGCTTCTTGTTCAGGCGGTAACGGCCCACGATGCCAAGGTCATAGCGCTTCTCTGAGAAGAAGAGCTTGTCGATGACGTCGCGTGCGGTAGCCTCATCCGGCGGTTCGGAATTGCGGATCTGCTTGTAGATGAAGTTCACAGCTTCGATTTCCGTATTGGTCAGGTCCTTCTGCAGGGTGTTGTAGATGATGGAGTTCTCAGCGGAGACGGCCTCGTCCTTCTGGAGGAGGACGGTCTTGACCTCGGTGTCCAGAATGCGGTCGATGGTGTCGTCCTCCAGGATTTCACCACGCTCTACGATGGCCTGGGTACGCTCGATGGGGATAACCTCACCGGTATCTTCGTCTTCGAAGTCCTCAATCCAGGTCTTGAGAACGTTTGCAGCCAGTTTGCGGCCCTTGTTCTCTTCCAGGACGGCGCGGTCCGAAGAGACCTCGTCAGCAAGACCGAAGCGATCCAGGATGTCCTTGTCAGAGCTGTAGCCGATGGCGCGCAGAAGGGTTGTCACGGGCAGCTTCTTCTTGCGGTCGATGTAAGCGTACATGACATTGTTGATGTCTGTCGCGAACTCGATCCAGGAACCCTTGAAGGGGATGATGCGGGCGCTGTAGAGCTTGGTGCCGTTGGCATGCATGCTCTGGTCGAAGAAAACGCCCGGGGAGCGGTGAAGCTGCGAGACGATAATTCTCTCGGAACCGTTGATGATGAACGTACCGGCGGGAGTCATGTAAGGGATGTTCCCGAGGTAAACGTCCTGCACGCGGGTGTCGAAGTCCTCGTGCTCCGGGTCCGTGCATGAAAGGCGGAGTTTTGCCTTCAGAGGAACGTTGTAGGTAAGTCCTCTCTCAAGACACTCCTCAATCGAGTACTGGGGCGGATCTATGAAATAGTCTATGAAGGTGAGTTCATAGTTGTTCCGCGTATCCTCGATTGGGAAAATTTCCTGGAAAACCTGAAACAGGCCTTCCCCGCGACGGCTGTCCGGGGTGGTCTCCAGTTGGAAGAAATCCTTGAAGGACTTCAGCTGAACCTCCAGAAGGTCAGGATATTCCAGAATTTTGGATGTTGCGAAATTGATTCGCTGATTTGTAGTCTTATTAGACATGTTCTGCCTTCGTTATGGGGAAAAATTTATAAGACGGAAAAAAGGTTTAGAGCCTCCTTGGGCTCTAAACCTGAGTTTTTTCTCCCTTCCAGGGGAGCGGGCGGAGTTACTTGAGTTCTACCTCAGCGCCGGCTTCCTCGAGGGCAGCCTTGAGGGCCTCTGCCTCAGCCTTGGAGACCTTCTCCTTAACTGCGACGGGAGCTTTGTCAACAAGCTCCTTGGCCTCTTTCAGACCAAGACCTGCGTTCTCCTTCACAGCCTTGATGACCTGGAGCTTAGCCTGGCCAGCGGAGGTGAGAACAACGTCGAATTCGGTCTGCTCTGCGGGACCGGCGGCTTCGCCAGCACCAGCGGCGGGAGCGGCAACTGCAACTGCTGCAGCAGCGGGCTCAATACCATATTCTTCTTTCAGGATCTTAGCGAGTTCCTGGACATCTTTGACGGTGAGGTTTACAAGTTCCTCAGCGAGTTTCTTAACGTCTGCCATAATTGAAAATTGTTAAATTGTTGATTATTATTTGTTTTCTTTTTCTTCGAGGGTCTTGACGAGGCCGGCGATGGTCTGTCCGCCACCATTCTGCAGAGCGCTGATGACGTTCTGGAGAGGGCTCTGGAGCATACCGATAATCTGGCCGATGAGTTCCTCGCGGGACTTGATGTTGACAAGCTCTTCAATCTTGTCTGCACCGACAAAGGCGCATTCCTGGACGTAAGCGGCCTTGAGGGCGGGCTTTTCGTTACCGGCCTTGTTGTACTTCTTGATGAGCTTTGCAGGAACTGCAGGAGCCTCGGTGTACATGAGGGCGGTGTTGCCTTCGAGGGCGGGAACCAGGAGGTCCATTTCGGGGTTCTGGGCGTCCTTGATCACCTTGTGGAGAAGGGTATTCTTCACGACGGTGAGCTTGATGCCTTCGTTGAAGCAGTCGCGGCGGAGCTTTGCAGTATCTTCTGCATTGAGTCCGGCGATGTCAACGATGTAGAAGTTGGGGCGCTCGGCGATGTTGGCTTTGATGGCGGCAATAACCTGCTCTTTCATTTCCTTTTTCATATCTCTTTCCTCCTGTCAGATTATTCGGCGCTGAAAGCCTTAGGGTCGAGTTTGATTGCAGGGCTCATGGTAGAGCAGATGGTGCAACCCTGGAAATAGGTACCCTTAAGGGTCTGGGGCTTGAGCTTCAGGACTGCGGAGACGAATGCGCGGGCATTAGCCTCGATCTGCTCCGGGGTGAAGGAAACCTTGCCGATAGCGGCGTGGATGATACCGGTCTTGTCGACCTTGAAGTCGATCTTACCAGCCTTCACTTCCTTGACTGCATTGCCGATTTCCATGGTAACGGTACCGGTCTTGGGGTTCGGCATGAGGCCGCGGGGTCCCAGGATACGGCCAATCTGGCCAACCTTTGCCATGACGGAAGGGGTGCAGATGATAACGTCTACATCGGTCCAGCCTTCCTTGATCTTGTTGATGTATTCGTCCAGTCCGACATAATCGGCGCCAGCCTCTTTGGCCTCGTTCTCCTTGTCAGGAGTGCAGAGTACCAGGACGCGGGTAACCTTACCTGTTCCGTGAGGGAGGGTGACGACGCCACGGATCATCTGGTTGGCCTTACGGGGGTCAACACCCAGATTGGTGGTGATTTCGATAGAAGCGTCGAACTTGGTGTAGGAGATCTCCTTCAGAAGGGCGCATGCGTCGCTGAGGGAGTATACCTGAGTCTTGTCGTACTTGGCAAGGACTGCTTTCTGATTCTTGGTTAACTTACTCATTGCTGCTGCGTTTATTAAAGGTTCTGAGGGAATTCGCCTTCCACCTTGATACCCATGGAACGGGCGGTGCCGGCGACCATCTTCATTGCACTCTGGATAGTGAATGCATTGAGGTCAGGCATCTTGGACTGTGCAATCTCGCGAACCTGGTCCCAGGTCACGGTTGCAACTTTCTTTCTGTTGGGCTCTCCGGAAGCTTTGCTGATCTTAGCGGCTTCTTTCAGGGAAACGGCCACGGGGGGCTGCTTTACCTCAAAGCTGAAGGACTTGTCAGAGTACACGGTGATGACCACAGGGAGGACCTTACCGGCCTGATCCTGGGTACGTGCGTTGAACTGCTTGCAGAAGTCCATGATGTTGAGGCCCTTGGAACCGAGTGCCGGTCCCACCGGAGGCGCAGGATTCGCTGCTCCGCCTTTGATCTGGAGCTTAATGAATCCGGTAACTTCTTTTGCCATGATTATTTACTCTTTAGTTACTTGTGTAAAGCTGAGTTCAAGGAGTGTCTTCCTTCCGAAGATCACAACCACTACCTTGAGTTTGCTCCTTTCCTGGAGAATTTCTTCCACTGTACCGCTGAAACCGCTGAAGGGACCGTCGGTAATCTTGACGCTCTCTCCGACGGTGAAGTTCACCTCGGTTTCGGCCGCGTTGACTGCCATTTCGTCCTGGACGCCAAGGATGCGCTGGGCTTCCTCGTCGCGGATGGGGACGGGGATACGGTCAGTGCCGTTTCCTGTCTTTTCAGTAAGGAAACCGGACATGCCGGGAATGCCGTTGCGAATTACATACTCCAGGTCAGGGTTGAGTTCAGCGTGGATAAGCACGTAGCCGGGGAAGAGGAGACGGTCCACTTCCTTGCGCTTGCCGTTCTTTGTCACGATTTCCTTCTTGACAGGCACCAGAACCTGATCCACAATTGCTTGCAGCTCAGCGTGTCTTTCAATTTCCTTGACCAGGTATTCGGCGGCTTTCTTTTCTTTGGTTCCCGCGGTACGAAGTACGTACCATTTCTTGTCAGCCATAAGGGTTGTTAATCAGTTACAGTGCGTAAATAAACTCCATCAGATGTTGGAAAGCAAAGTCCATGGCAAACACCACGATTGCAAGGATCACTGTGGCGACCAGGACCAGGAGTGCAGAGCTCTGCAGCTTGGGCCAAGTGGGCCAGGTGACCTTCTTGGTGAGTTCCGTAGCGGACTCTTTCAGATAGTTAATGAACTTACTCATCTTTGCTTACAATGGGCCTGGAAAAATTGGAAGCGGGAATTCCGGGCCTTAGTTAAACATTTACCAAATCGTAACCTTTGATATTTGGCAGGGGAAGCAGGATTCGAACCCACATCGACGGTTTTGGAGACCGCTGAACTACCCTTGTTCTATTCCCCTGTGGGAAAGTGAGGACTCACGTCTGAGCCCTCACTTTGATAATGGCTTCGAGAAATCTAAATTACTCGATCACTTTGATCACCTGACCTGCGCCAACGGTACGGCCACCTTCGCGGATAGCGAACTGGAGACCTTCGTTCATTGCAACAGGAGTGATGAGCTTCACAGTGATTTCCACGTTATCGCCAGGCATCACCATCTCTACGCCGTCCGGGAGCATGATCTCACCGGTAACGTCAAGAGTACGGATGAAGAACTGAGGACGATAGTGATTGTGGAACGGGGTGTGACGACCACCTTCTTCTTTCTTCAGAACATAGATCTGAGCCTTGAATTCGGTGTGAGGAGTGATGGACTTGGGCTTTGCCACAACTTCACCACGCTTTACTTCCTTCTTGTCAACACCACGGAGGAGAAGACCTACATTGTCGCCAGCCTCACCCTGAGGGAGGAGCTTGCGGAACATCTCAACGCCGGTAACGACAGAGGTGCGGGGCTCATCGCCGAAGCCAACGAGTTCCACGGGGTCGTTAACGTGGATGGTACCGGACTCGATACGACCGGTAACAACAGTACCACGGCCGGTGATGGAGAAGATGTCCTCGATAGGCATGAGGAAGTCCTTGTCAACGAGACGCTCAGGAAGCGGGATGTACTCATCCACAGCGTCCATGAGTTCCATGACCTTGTCTTCCCAAACCTTCTCACCGTTCAGAGCACCAAGTGCGGAGCCACGGATGATGGGGCAATCCTCATCGAACTTGTAGAAAGCGAGGAGGTCGCGGATTTCCATCTCAACGAGGTCCAGCATTTCCTCATCGTCAACAAGGTCTACCTTGTTCATGAAAACGAGGATCTTAGGAACGTTAACCTGACGGGCGAGCAGGATGTGCTCACGGGTCTGAGGCATGGGACCGTCGGTGGAAGCGACGACCAGGATAGCACCGTCCATCTGAGCAGCACCTGTTACCATGTTCTTAACATAGTCGGCGTGGCCAGGGCAGTCAACGTGAGCATAGTGACGCTTTTCGGTCTCGTACTCAACGTGTGCGGTGTTGATGGTGATACCGCGCTCCTTCTCTTCGGGAGCGTTGTCGATCTGGTCGAAAGACTTCACCTTGTCAGCGTTGCCACTTACGCGCTCTGCGAGCACCTTGGTGATGGCAGCGGTGAGGGTAGTCTTACCGTGGTCAACGTGGCCGATAGTACCGATGTTGACATGCGGTTTGGTTCTCTGGAATGTTTCTTTTGCCATAGTTTTTATTATTGTTTAAACAATTGTTTTATAACCCAAAAAAAGAGCCGGTGATGGGAATTGAACTCATGACCTCATCCTTACCAAGGATGCGCTCTACCCCTGAGCTACACCGGCTTTTTTATGTCTGGAGCGGAAAACGAGGTTCGAACTCGCGACCCTCAGCTTGGAAGGCTGATGCTCTACCAACTGAGCTACTTCCGCGCTAGTGGGAGGAGGTGGACTCGAACCACCGAACCCTGAGGGAGCGGATTTACAGTCCGCCGCAATTGCCGCTATGCGATCCTCCCAAAAGTTATTTCAAAGTCCTTTGAGCCGATAGAGGGATTCGAACCCACGACCCCGAGATTACAAATCACGTGCTCTGGCCAACTGAGCTATATCGGCAGCTCATTGAATCCTTCAATCGCTGAAAGGACTGCAAAGGTAGGAACTTTTTTTGTATTCACCAAAAGATTTTTAAATATTTTTCATCAGCGCGATGAAAAGGTCGAACAGGCTTTCGGTGTCAAGTCCGCACTCCTCAAGCTGCTGGCTGCGGGATGCCTGCGGGATAAAGCGGTCCGGAATGCCAACTGCCTTGATGACAGGGGCATCGGCCCTTCCGGCAAAGTACTCGCTCACCGCTCCGAAGAGGCCTCCCTTCACGGTTCCGTCCTCAACTGTGACTATGACGCTGTACTTCGATGCCTCCTCCAGGATGTCCGTGTCGATGGGCTTCAGCCAGCGCATATCGTACACGGCCGGGCAGCTCCAGTAATCCGTTTTGTGACGCTTTGCGGCTTCCAGCGCACGGTTGGCCACCGGGCCCAGCGCCAGTACCGCCACTCCCTTGCCGTTAAGGAGCTTCCGGCCCTTGCCAACGGGAAGGGCCTCGAACGCGGCTTCCTTCCATGGCGCCCCTTCCCCGTACCCGCGCGGATACCTTATAATAATAGGGCCTTCCTTCACGGACAGGGCGGTATACATCAGGTTCTTGAGTTCAATCTCGTCAGAAGGGGCGGCGACCACGGCATCCGGAATGCTCCTGTATGCCGCAAGGTCAAAGGCGCCGCAATGGGTTGCGCCGTCCTCCCCTACCAGGCCTCCGCGGTCAAAGCAGAGCACCACGGGAAGCTTCTGCAGGGCCACATCGTGTATGATATTGTCGTAGGCTCTCTGGGAGAAGGAGGAGTAGATGTTGCAGAAGGGTTTCATGCCGCCGGCGGCGAGGCCTGCGCTGAATGTCACAGCATGACCCTCTTCGATTCCGACGTCGAAGAATCTGTCCGGGAACGCGGCCTCGAAGCGGTTCATTCCGCAGCCGGAGGCCATTGCGGGAGTGATTCCCACAACCTTCGGGTCCATCTTGGCCAGCTCCACCAGCACCTCTCCGAACACGTCCTGGTATTTGTCTTTTGCCGATACGGTCTTTATCCTCTCGCCCGTTTCCGGATTGAACCTTCCGGGAGCGTGCCAGGTGACGGGGTCTGCCTCAGCAGGGGCGTAGCCCTTGCCCTTTTTGGTGATTATGTGAAGGATGCGGGGACCGCTCAGTCTCTTCAGGCGCTCCAGGACAGCGACCATCTGCTCGACGTCGTTGCCGTCCACATGGCCGAAGTAACGGAAGCCCATGGCCTCGAACACGGCGCCGCCGGAGCTTCGGACAAGGTTGGATTTGGTGTCCACCACTATCTTCTGCATCCACTGCCTGAACTTACCCTCCTTGAGGCGGTTCCAGATACCGGTCTTGACACGGTTGTATGTGGACGATGTGGTAACCTTCAGGAGATAGTTGTGCAGGCCGCCGCGGGCCTCGTCGATGGAGATATTGTTGTCGTTCAGGATAACCAGGATGTTGGCCTTGGAGTTGCCGGCGTTGTTGAGGCCTTCCCAGGCCAGGCCGCCGGAGAGGGCGCCGTCGCCTATTATGGCAACCGCCTTCTCTCCGCTTCCATTGAGGCGGGCCGCCTCAGCGTATCCCAATGCGGCGGATATGGACGTGGAGCTGTGCCCGGCGCCGAAAGCATCGTACTTGCTTTCCGCCATTTTGGGGAAGCCGCTGATGCCGCCGGCCTTGCGGTTGTCCTTGAACGCTTCCCTGCGGCCCGTAAGGATCTTGTGGGCATATGCCTGATGCCCCACGTCAAAGACAAGCTTGTCCTTTGGTGTGTCGTAAACGTAATGCAGGGCCACTATGAGTTCCACGGCCCCAAGACTTGAGCCAAGATGCCCCGGATTCTCCGCACAGCACCGGACCATGTAGTCACGGATCTCCTCACAAAGTGTTTTCAGCTTTGCAACACTGAGTTTCCTGACGTCATCAGGGCTGTTTATGTGGTCCAGGATCTTGTACATATCGTACAAAGATAGCAATAATTCCCGGAACTACAATGTGAGGGTACCGCCGCGATAGAAGTTTACAAGGCGTGTCTGGAAGACGTACTCGTAGGTTGCCTGGATGGCGTCGGAGCGGGTTTTGAGCATCTGGGTTCGGGACTCGTTGAATTCCGTGATGGTGGCTTTTCCGTTCTCATATTTGGCCTGGACAAGCTCAAAGGCGTCCCGGGCCGCGTCTGCCGCCATCATGGAGGCGTCGTACTTGGCGCGGGCGGCGATGGCACCGTTCCAGGCCTGCTGGATTTCCTTGTACAGCTGCTGCTGGACCTGGCGCAGGCGGATCTGCTGCGTGGCCTGGTTCAGTTTGGCGCTGCGAACCTGGTTGCGGGTAGAGAACTTATTGAAGATAGGGATGCTCAGCTGCAGGCCGATATACTGGCTGAAGTTGTCGTTCATCTGGTCCCAGAAACCCTTTCCGCCGTAGTTGGAATAGTAATTTGTACCAAGTCCTGCGCTAAGTGAAAGCGACGGCATGTAACCTGCCTGGGCAATGGAGATGCTCTTTTCGGAAGCATCCAGCCTGAGCTGCTCCGCACGGACGGCGGGACGCAGGCCGCAGGCCTCGTCATAGATGTCGTCAGGGTGGCCCAGGTAGAAATCGTCCACCTGAACCTCCGGCCGGACAACCTCGAAACCATCCCACGTGGGGAACTCCAGAAGCTGGGCGAGGTCAAGGATGGCAACGCGAAGATTGTTCTCCGCCTGGACCAGCGTCACCTGGCTCTGTGCCAGGGAGGCTTTCTGCTGTGACACTTCCGCGGCCGATGCCTTTCCTGAAGCCAGCATGCCTTCAAGACGTGCAACCTGCAGTGAATCTATGCTGATCTGCTGTCTGGCCACGTCCAGGATCTCGTAATTGTACAGGATCTGGACATATGCCTGGGCCACGGAAACGCGGATATCGTCCCGGGCCTTCTCCAGGTCCGCGGTGGCGGCATCAAGGTTAAGGCGCGCCTGGGAAATGCGGTTGGGAGTTGCCAGGCCGTCGAAAAGGTTCACGCCGGTGCCAATTGAAAAGCCGGTGGTGGAAGAGTTTCCGGAGGCGTAGGTATTATCCCCTCCGAGGCCTCGTCCAAAGCTCCAGTTCTCAGAGGCCGATGCCTGTACGGAAGGTGCCAGCGACCACTGGGCGCTGTTGAGGTCTATTTCCGATCCCTCCCTGCTCATCTCCTGCTGAACCACGCTGAGGTTGTGCTCCAGCGCCCAGTTCATGCATTCTTCCAGGGTCCAGGGATGGGAAAGGTCCGGCGTAGCCGCGGTGTCAATGGCCACGGCCAAAGCTAGTATCAGTGCTGTCATTTCTTCTTGCTTATGATTTCGGAACCGCGGACCTTGTCGCCTGCGGAGATGCCACTCTTGATTTCAATGCTGACCCCGTCCGAGAGGCCGGTCACGACGTCCTTCCGCTCATATCCTGCAGGGCCCTGGACGAACACGTATGTGGAATCGCCTTCCCACTGGATGGCGCTTTCCTGGAGGGTGACCACATCTTCCGCCTTGTCCAGGACGATTTCCGCGTTGGCGCTGTAACCGCTACGGATGTTGACGCCCTTGGGCACAGTCACGGAGGCCTTTATCTCGAAGAGGTTGGTGCCGTTGGACTCCGTTGCCTTAGGGGCGATATACTCCAGCGTGGCGTCCAGTGTCACATCCTGCAGGGCGCCGACGGTGATGGTCACGGGAAGGCCCAGGGAGATGCGTCCCACCTCGGTTTCGTCGATGTTGCCGTCGAAGATGAGATCGTCCATATTGGCCACGGTGGCGATTGTGGTACCGTCGTTAAAGGTGTTGGACATGGTCACCGAATTACCCACCTTCACCGGCACGTCCAGGATAAGGCCCGATATGGTGGACCTCACCAGCGTGGAGCTCCCGGAGGCATTGGACGATGACACACCGTCGCGGACAATCTCCAGCGACTCCTTGGCGGCGGAGTACTCCTCCTGCGCCTGGGAAAGCGCCTGCTGGACCTTCTCGAACTCATCGGCACTCACCAGGGACTTGTCCCAAAGCTCCTTCTCCCTCTTGTAGTTGGTCTTGGCCTGTTCCAGGTTCACCTCCGCAAGACGGACGCGGCTCTGTGCGCTGGAGAGCTGGCTCATGTCAGGAATGACCTTCAGTTTGGCGATGATCTCACCCTGCTTGACGCTCTGGCCGGCCTCCTTGTAGAGCTCCGCCACGATTCCGCTGATCTGAGGCTTGATGTTGACCTCGTCGCGGGGCTGGATCTTTCCGGTGAGCACAGTGCTCTTGACGATTGTCCCTTTCTCTGCCACCAACTCCTGGTACAGCTTCTCCTTGGGTTTTGAACGCTTGTACAGGTAGGCGAAGGTTCCGCCGAAAATGGCGATTACCAGAAGGACTACGATGTATTTTCCGATCTTTTTCATATATCATAAATTTTATTCATCACGCATTGCATCTACGGGTTTGATTGCCATGGCGCGGGAGGCGGGCATGAGGCCGGCCATGACGCCAAGGACGGTGAGCAGGGCTGCGGCAAGGAAGGCCGTCCAGAACGGCACCTGGAAGGCGGCCTTGAGGATGCCGTCCTGTGTCATTCCAAGCTCTACGCCGGCAAGGATAAGTACGCTGAATACAATTCCCAGCATGCCGGCGACGAGGGTCAGGATGACGCTCTCTGACATTATCTGGCCCAGGATCTGGGTAGGCGTTGCGCCTATTGCGCGGCGGATGCCAATCTCTATGGTGCGCTCCTTGACGCTTACCATCATGATATTGGATACGCCTATGACTCCCGCCAGCAGTGTTCCAAGGCCTATCAGCCAGACAAGGAAGTTGATTCCCTTGAACAGGTTGTCAACTATCCCGAAGATGAGCTGGGTGTTCAGGAGGAACATGGCTTCCTCGTCTGTGGGATCTATATAGTGGGCACGGGATATTATCTGCCTTACACGGGGTGTGAGGTCGCTCATTGTGTATCCTTCCTTTGCCGTGAAGCAAAGGAGGTGGATGGTGTTGCCAAAGTTGTAGGCCTTGCGGAGCTGGGTGATGGGGACGGTAACCATATCCGCGGGGCTGCCGTTGATCTGTATGGCGCCGCTTTCTTTCCAGTCGACGCCCACCACGCTGTAATAGGTGCCGTCAACCAGGACCCGCTTGCCGCAGGGATCACCTCCCTCGGGGAAGAGACTGGAGTAGACCCTCTTGCCTAGGACGCAGACTTTCCTCTCCTGGGCGATGTCCGCGTCGTTGAGGAATCGGCCATACATCATCTTGGGGGTTTCGATATTTGCATAATCGGCCCTGACGCCTTTCAAGGTGCCGCTGTAGGAATTATCGTCACGGGAGATGCTGCGGCCCCAGAGGGCAACTGTGGGGGTTACGGTCTCCGCCTCCGGGACCAGGTTTTTGATGCGGTCCACATCGGCATACTCCAAACTCCAGTACCGGCCCTTGCTGAAGCCCTTGTACGGCTTTGTGGTGGAACCGGGATATATTATGCAGGTGTTCTGAGCGAAGCCCTCGAAGTTATTGTTCAGGATTTCCTTGAGACCCTGGCTGCCGCCAGTAAGTAGCATGAGCATGAACACGCCCCAGAACACGCCGAATCCCGTAAGGAAACTGCGGCTGCGGTTCCTCGTGATGCTGTCCAGGATTTCCCGGAAGGTATCTGTGTCAAACAGTCTCATTCTGCCCTCAGTGCTTCAATGGGTTTAACTCTTGCAGCCTTCCATGCCGGGATTATTCCGGCAATCGTTCCTGCTACAATCAGCAGCAGGGTTGCTTCCAATGCCACATCCAGCCCTACGGAAGGGTTTACCAGCATGCGTATCTGCGTAAATCCTATGTCTACGTAATCCTGACCAATCGTCTTGTCCATCACCTGGCATGCAATCATGCCAAGCAGCATTCCGGCATAGCCGAATATGGCCGTTATGGTGACGCTTTCCGATATGATAAGGGTAAGGATATTCCCCGGCTTTGCTCCGATAGCCTTGCGGATTCCGAACTCGTGGGTACGCTCCTTCACCGTGATGAGCATGATGTTGGATACACCCACTATACCGCTAATAAGGGTAAGGAGACCAAGGATCCACAACGCTATGTCCAGGATATTGGAGGCCTTTGCCATCTCAAGGTTGTCCGTATAGCCGTTCATGATCCAGATGCCCCTTCTGTCGTCCGGAGCTATGTCATGTATGCGTTTGATGGCGGCGCTGTATTCCTCTTCAAAGGCCTTGTGATCTTCCAGCGTAACGGGGCCGTTCAGGGAGAATGTGATGCTCTCCAGTTTGTCCGAATTGTCGTAAATACCTTTATAAGTAGTATAAGGGATATAGCAAGAGCGGCGGAAATCACTTTCATCAGTGTGGTATATGCCCACAACCTTATATGCAATGGTCCCGGCGCTGATCCACTGGCCAATCATTTTCTCAATGTCGTCGCCACCCGCCAGTTCCTTGGCCTGGGAGCCACTTATGACCATGACTTTGCGGCGCAGACGAAGGTCGTCCTGGTTAAGGAAGCGGCCGGCGGCCATCTTTATCTTAAATTGGGCCTGGTGTTCCGGCATGGCACCGGTAAACCATCCGCCTACGGTTTTTCCGCCAACTACAAGCGTGGCGCTGGTGGAGGATGTGGTAGTTGTCACATTCTCTATGACCCCCTGCCACTCGCTTCCGGTGGTATAGTCCAGGTCTTTCTGGTCCAGCTGGATTATTCTTCCTTCCTTATAACCGTTGTATGGCTTGGACGTGCGCCATCCTTCCACAGAGACACTCTGTGATATGAAGTCTCCCACGTTCCCGGAGAAAGAGTTCATGAGCCCGTTCCCCGCCCCCAGCAGCGCTATGAGCAGGAAAATCCCCCAGCTCACAGCAAAGCCGGTCAGCGCCGTCCGCAGCTTATTCTGCCGCAGCGTACTGTAAATTTCATGGAGGAGATCCCTTATCATACTCTTTCTGCCGTCATTCTCGGGCTTGACCCGGAATCTTTAACTACTAGTTATTTAATTAATTCCGCACCCCATGCATCATGCTTATCATTCTCTTCAATCTTCCCAATAATACCATCCTTTATATGTATAATGCGGTTCGCCTGATTTGCCACGCCGCTTTCATGCGTCACCACAATGATGGTCATGCCATCCTCCCTGTTGAGCTTGGACAGTAGGTTCATGACCTCCACGCTGGTCTTGGAGTCAAGGGCGCCGGTGGGTTCATCGGCCAAAATGATGCGGGGGCTGGTGATGAGGGCGCGGGCTATGGCCACACGCTGCTTCTGACCGCCGGACATCTCGTTGGGGAAGTGGCCGGCCCAGTCCGTGAGACCCATCTTGTCAAGGTACTCCATGGCCAGCTCGCGGCGCTTGTGGCGGCTGACGCCCTGATAGTAAAGCGGCAGCTCGACATTCTCAACTGCGGTTTTGAAACCAATGAGGTTGAAACTTTGGAAAATGAAACCTATCATCTGGTTACGGTAGGCCGCGGCCTGCTTCTCAGACAGGTCCTTAATAAGCGTGCCGTCAAGATAATAAGTGCCAGTATCATAATTGTCCAGTATGCCCAGAATGTTCAGAAGGGTGGATTTGCCGCTTCCGGACGCTCCCATGATTGATACGAATTCCCCCTTTTCGATATTGAGGTTAATCCCTTTGAGAACGTGCAGCGGCTGTGCTCCCTGGTAGGTTTTATTTACGTCTTTGAGCTCTATCAGCGCCATTTTACTGCTGTATTAGTATCCTATTACACTGCAAAGATAAATCAGATTTCTTTCTCCTCCAAATCTTTTTTAAATTTTTTGCAAAATTCTTGCCGCATCCACTATTTATGACGCACTTCTCCGCAAAATGTTAATACAGCACTTCCCGTATGCAGGTGACGTACGCCACCTTTTATGAGGGGGACCTGCGTCACTATACGGCCTGTGTGGCCGTTTTGCGCTGCAGGTCCCCCCGTTTTGGGGTGACGTACGTCACCTTATGAGTGTAAAAAATTAGCTGTTGGGAGCGTCAAGTTTCAGCTGAGGATGGCGGCGTGAGATGCCGGCGAAGATGATAGCTGTGGCAAGGGCTGTGACGCAAAGCACCACGAACATGAGTTCAACGGACACGGGGCCGTTGGCTTCAGACTTGCCAAGGATGACACCGGCAATCCATTTGAAACTCATGAGGCCGAGGTTCTGCACCCAATAGATGAGGGCGAAAGTGGTTCCCAGCACCTTGTCCGGCACTATCTTGGGCACGGACGGCCAAAGGGCCGCGGGGACCAGGGAGTAGCCGAAGCCAAGGAACACCATGGAAAGGTATCCCCAGAACGGCACGCCCTGAGGGGCGAATGCCAGTAACAGATGTGCAATGAGGGCCAAAACGGCGCCCAGCACCATCCAGCGCGTTCCGCGGCCGGCCTTGTCTACCAGCATGCCAAACAGCGGTGCAAAGATTACCGTGGAGAAAGGCAGCATTGAAACCATCCACCCTGCTGCCTGGGCCGGAATGTCAAAGCGCGGCACCAGTATGGCGCCCGCAAACTTCTTGAATGCAATTATGCTGCTGTAGAAAAGCACGCACAGAAGCCCCAGAAGCCAGAAATTCCTGTTCCCCAGCACGCCAAGCACGTCCTTGAAACGGAAGGTCTCTTCTCCTCCCCCGTCATGCCCGACCTGATCGGGCATCTCCATACGGCTGTCACGGGCATCAATGGCCACAAACAGCGCCCACAGGATGAGCCCAAGGGCCATGAGGGCCATGCCCACGAGGGCGGGGCGGGCGGTTTCCGCCAGGGAATACACGTAGCCGGGATCCGCTGCCATGACAAGCTTTGGGGATAATACCAGAGCGAAGGCGGTGCCAAGGCGGGCAATGGCCAGCTGAAGGCCCATAGCAAGTGCCATGGGACCTCCGCGGAACCATTTTGCTATTGAACGTGTGACGGCCGTGCCGGCAATCTCAGAACCAAGGCCGAAGAGCATTACGCCCACATAGGCCAGCGTAAGGGCTCCGGAGCCGCCACGTAACAGGGCAACGGTCACAAGGCCTGCGCCCAGGACCATCATGCCCACAAACAGGGAGCCGCTCACTCGGACGCCCCATTTATCCAGAAGGATACCACCTATTACAAGGCCGCCGAATACACACAGCACGCTGTAGCCGCTGGCGTAAAGGCCATAGCCTGCAGAATCCCAACCAAGTGCCGTCAGTGACGGATTCTCGAAAAGGGAGGATATGCTGGAGAACATGTCGTCGAAGTAGTACGATGCGAACATCGGCACTACTAAACAAGCAAGCGCGGC
Source organism: Bacteroidales bacterium (assembly GCA_024694675.1). Taxonomy (GTDB): domain Bacteria; phylum Bacteroidota; class Bacteroidia; order Bacteroidales; family UBA932; genus Cryptobacteroides. Next base: position 22,743 of record JAILJO010000070.1, read on the forward strand.
CCACGGGAGCCACGCATGCTTTTTCTTAACGATATCTGAAACCATTATCAGCTTTCTTTAATGTTGGGGAGTTCCAGGCCCAGGCCCTTCTTGCGGTCCACAACTTTCAGCACCAGGCCAAGCACCAGGGCGGCAACGCCAAGGCAGGCAAGCATGACCAGCGGGGCGGTATAGTTGAACTGCGTGGGATCCGTGACGCCGGGATTGGTCTTGTCCAGCACCTTGCCTATGAGCAGCGGGAACAGCCACAGGCCGATGTTCTGGATCCAGAAAATGAGAGCGTAGGCACTGCCTATCACCTTTGCATCGACCAGCTTAGGAACGGAAGGCCACAGCGATGCGGGAACCAGCGAGAAGCTTGCGCCCAGCACCAGGATAGTCACGTATGCGACGATGGCTCCGCCGATGGCATTGCCCTTGAATGCAGGCAGCACGAACGCAAAGGTAAGGTGGCAGGCGATGAGCAGGATTGCACCCAGCACAAGCATGGAAGCACCTTTACCCTTCCTGTCCAGATAGTTGCCAAGGATGGGCGTAATGAGGACGGCCAGCAGCGGGAACACTGCAAAGATGGACTCCGCGCTCTGGCGCATGTAGCCCATATAACAGTATGCAATCAGCGCCACGATGGATATTGCTAGGAACATGTACTGGCGGGACTTCACCTTCTGGAAGTTGCTGATGAAACCAGCCGCCGCAACCACCAGCATGATGATATACTGGACGATGGTGACGCTTGACCCTGCCCAGAAAGAATCCGCCGCGGGTGCAGTGAGCGTAAGGTTGCACTGAAGCATGTTCACGGCATATTTCTGGAACGGGAAAATGGCGCTGTAGTACAGGACGCAAAGCAGGGCCACAATCCAGAATCCGCCGTCCGACAGGATTTTGCCGATGTCAGAGACCTTGAAGGGATCGTCCTTCTCCTCCGCCTCTCCGGTCTGGGCATCCAGCTTCTTGTCCATGAAGAAGTAGACGATGCACATGATGAGGGCGATGCACATCAGGACCACGCCGAATGCCACGCTGCGGGAAACCTCCACATGACCGCCGAGCTTTGCGAAATAGGGGCTGAAAATCATGCAGGTGGCGACGCCAAGACGTGCCAGGGCCATCTCAGAGCCCATTGCAAGAGCCATTTCCCTTCCCTTGAACCACTTCACTATACCACGGCTCACGGTGATGCCGGCCATCTCGCAGCCGCAGCCGAAGATCATGAAACCGCAGGCGGCGAATTTTGCCGATGCGGGCATGCCGCGGTAGAACGGAGAGACTCCAAGCTCGTCAAACAACGGTATATAATTAAGGTTGTTTGTGAACCATGCTTCCAGGCTGCTGCCCATGAAGGCGGGACTTACGGCATACCATTTTATAACGGCACCCACCAGCATCACGCTGGCAGAAAGGACTGCCGTGAAGCGCACCCCCATCTTGTCCAGGATGATACCTGCAAAGATGAGGAAGAACACAAACACGTTAAGGAACACCTCTGATCCCTGCATGGTGCCGAACGCGGTGGAATCCCACCCGCGAGTCTCCTGCATCAGGTCCTTGATAGGGGACAGGATGTCCATGAATATGTAGGAGCAGAACATTGCCAGAGCCAGCAGCAGAAGTGCCGTCCAGCGCATTGCCGCAGAGTCCCTGAGGGTGGTTTTAGTATTTTCTGACATATCTCTTTTTTTTATTGACCGCTAAGTTAATAAAAATTTTTATTTCATGTAACTATAGCGATAATCCGTGGGGCTGATGAGGGTTTCCTTTATCACTCTGGGGATGACCCAGCGGATGAGGTTGAACTCACCGCCGGCTTTGTCGTTGGTGCCGGAGGCACGGGCGCCGCCGAAGGGCTGGAGGCCCACAACAGCACCGGTGGGCTTGTCGTTGATGTAGAAGTTGCCGGCGGCGTAACGAAGGTCGTGGGAAATCTTCTCTGCGGCAAGGCGGTCCTGTGCGAAGACGGAACCGGTAAGGCCATACGGGGAGGTTTCGTCGCAAAGCTTGACGGCTTCATCCACCTTGGCATCGTCATAAGGATACACGGTGAGGACGGGACCGAAGATTTCCTCTTCCATGCTCTTGAAGTGAGGGTCCGTGGTTTCGATGACCGTGGGCTCCACGAAGTAACCCACGCTCTTGTCCCTGTGGCCGCCCATGACGATTTTTGCGTCCGGAGACTGCTCCGCATAGGAGATGTAACTGTCAATGTTGTTCCATGAGGCCTCGTCGATGACGGCGTTGATGAAGTTGCCGTGGTCCATGACATCGCCCATCTTAACCTCTGATGCGTACTTTTTCATAACATCCAGTACTGCCGGCCAGAGGCTCTTGGGGACGTACATGCGGGATGCGGCAGAACATTTCTGGCCCTGGAACTCATAGGCTCCGCAGAAGGCGGCGGTGGCGACGGCTTTGACATCGGCACTGGGATGGACGAAGATGAAGTCCTTGCCGCCGGTCTCTCCCACCAGACGTGGGTAGCTGACGTACTTGCCAAGGTTCTCGCCTGCCTGCCTCCAGAGGCTGTTGAAGGTGCCGGTGGAGCCGGTGAAGTGGATACCGGAGAACCACTTGGACTCAGTTGCCACCTTGCCGATGAGGGCTCCGCTGCCGGGCAGGAAGTTAATCACGCCGTCCGGAAGGCCAGCTTCTTTGTACAGCTTCATGAGGTAATAGTTGGACAGCGTGGAAGTGGTTGAAGGCTTCCAGAGTGCCACGTTACCCATCAGGACCGGGGTCATGCAGAGGTTGGATGCGATGGAAGTGAAGTTGAACGGGGTCACCGCCAGCACGAAGCCTTCCAGCGGACGGAACTCCGTATGGTTGATGTTACCCACACCGTCCTTGGGCTGCATGTTGTAAATCTTTGACGCATAGTGCACGTTGTAGCGGAAGAAGTCTATGGTCTCGCAGGCGGAGTCAATTTCTGCCTGGTAGATATTCTTGCTCTGGCCCAGCATGCAGGCGGCGTTCATTATGGGACGATATTTGGTGGCGAGCAGCTCCGCCATTTTCATGACGATTGCCGCACGGGTTGTCCAGGGAGTTTCGCTCCAGATCTTATGGGCCTCCATGGCCGCGTCGATGGCCATCCGGACCTCCTTTTCGCCAACTTTGTGGAAGGTAGCCAGCACATGGCCATGCTCATGCGGGCACACAACCTTGCCGGTGTTTCCGGTGCGGATTTCCTTTCCGCCGATGATGATTGGAATGTCCAGCACGGTGTTATACTGACGTTTGAGTTCTGCATCCAGGGCTATACGCTCCGGAGAACCTTCCAGATAGGATTTCACCGGCTCGTTGGCGGGCACGGGGAAATTGATGATGGCATTGTTCATAGAAATAGTGTTAGTTTTTTGTGGTTTTTATCCTTGCGGGTTTCAAAGTTAACAAAAAAAGGCGTGATAACCTATATTTTTTGACTACCTTTGCGAAAACGCTTAAAGATGATTTCCGACACCCTCATAGATTCCGCTGTAAGACAGCTCTTTGAAGGAATCAAGTTCCAGGACCAGCCCTCCGGCCTGTACGATCCCTTGCGGTACATGATAGCCATCGGCGGAAAACGTATCCGCCCGCGCCTGTGCCTCACCACCTACGGCATATGGGCTGACGAGCTGGGCCAGCACATCCTTGAGCCCGCCGCCGGCCTGGAGGTATTCCACACCTTCACCCTCATCCATGACGATATCATGGACCGCAGCCCCCTCCGCCGCGGCGCCGCAACCGTCTGGAAAAAATGGAGCGAAGACACCGCCATACTCAGCGGTGACGTCATGTGCATAGATGCATACAAACGCATTTCAAAGGCCCCTGCGGCCGTTTTGCCGGAAGCCCTGGAGCTCTTTTCCAAGACCGCGTCCGAGGTCTGCGACGGACAGCAGCTGGACATGGACTTCGAAAAACGCGATGTCGTGAGCATGGACGAGTACATGCAGATGATAGGCCTCAAGACAGGCGTCCTCATTGCATGCTCCGCCCAGCTTGGCGCCCTCATAGGCGGAGCGGACCCCCGGAGCCAGGAATGCCTTTACCAGTACGGCTACCTGCTTGGCCTCGCCTTCCAGGTTGCGGACGACTACCTTGACGCCTATGGAGACCAGAAGGTCTTCGGGAAACCCATCGGCGGGGACATCCTCAACTGCAAGAAGTCCTGGCTCACCGTGAAGGCATATGAAAACGGCGCCACGGAAATAGTTGAGGCCCTGAACGCTCCGGCCTCGACTGACGAAGAAAAGGCGGCCAAGATTGAGCGTGTAATGAAGATCTATGAGTCTGCGAACGTTGCCGAGGAAGCTAAGAAAACCATAGCCGACCTGAGCACCAGCGCCATCTTCAAGGGCACCGGAGCAATAACCGACCCTGAATGTCAGGATGCCCTGAAACGTTTCGCACACTCCCTCGTCGGCCGTACAGTGTAATGGACAGGAAAGAACTTGAAATAATGGCCCCGGCCGGCAGTTTCGACTGCCTGCTCGCCGCAATCCAGGGCGGTGCGGACTCCGTCTACTTTGGAATAGGCCACCTCAACATGAGGTCCCATTCCGCCAACAACTTTGCACGCGAAGACCTTCCGGAAATCATCCGCATATGTCGTGCATACGGCGTCAAAGCTTACATGACGCTGAACATCACGCTGTACGCAGAAGACCTCCAGGCGGCCTATGACACGCTTGACGCCGCCAAGGCCGCAGGCGTTGACGCCATCATAGCCACGGACATGGCGGCAATCCTCTATTGCCGCAAGATCGGTCTGGAAGTTCATATTTCCACCCAGCTCAGCATTTCCAATATCGAAGCCCTGCGTTTCTACGCCCAGTTTGCAGACGTGGTTGTCCTGGCCCGTGAACTGAACCTCTTCCAGGTCAAGGCCATACATGAAGCAATACTCCGTGAAGGGATTGTGGGTCCTGCCGGAAAACACGTCCGCATTGAGATGTTCGCCCACGGAGCGTTCTGCATGGCCGTTTCCGGCAAGTGCTACCTGTCGCTCGCAGCCTGGGGCGCATCCGCCAACAGAGGCGCCTGCCTTCAGGTCTGCCGCCGCGGATACCTGGTCACAGACTACGAGACGGGCAACGAGATTCACATAGACAACAAATACCTCATGTCCCCCAAGGACCTCTGTACCATAGAATTCATGGACAAGTTCGTGGAGGCGGGCGTGAAGGTGTTCAAGATAGAAGGCCGCGCCCGAAGCGCGGAATATGTCAGGCGCGCAGTCGAGTGCTACCGCGCCGCAGCTGACGCCGTGGCGGACGGAACGTACTCAGCAGAGATGGCCGCCGGCTGGAAAGCCAGCCTGGCTGAAGTGTTCAACCGCGGCTTCTGGGACGGGTATTACCTTGGTGCAAAAATGGGTGAATGGAGCTCAATCTATGGCTCCCAGGCCACAAAACGCAAGGTTTTCGTGGGCAAAGTCACCAACTGGTTCAGCCGTCTTAACGTGGCGGAAATCGAAGTCCAGGCCACGGAACTCCGCAAGGGTGACGAGCTCATGTTCATTGGCAACGCCACCGGCATCGTCCAGATAACCGTGGATGACCTGCGTGTGGATTACAAGCCCGCCGATGTCTGCCCCCAGGGCCAACGCTGCTCCGTCGCCGTCCCCCTTGACACCATGCCCGTGGACCTTGCCAACCAAAGTCCTGACATGACCCCCGGCGAGCGCTTCCACCCCCGCCGCGGCGACAAAGTTTACATCTGGCGTTAAGGTAATATAATCGCCGGCTGCTTGAGCGCCTGCTTCAGCTGCTCGTCGTAGCGGAGGCGAATCTTGATGCCGGCTTCCTGGAAGTAGTAGCGGACTGCGATTTCTTCTTCGATAAACGGAATAATCTCTTCCTTCTTCAGGCGGAGGAAGGTGGCCTTATCCATCTCCAGGGCCTTCTGGAGGGCGTCCAGCTGAGGCGCCATGGCTTCTTCAAGGCCGTCTTCCTTCAGCGTGCCGCGCATCTGGTCGAACATTGCGCGGGCGGTGGAACGGTAATCGAACTCCTTGTCCTGGGCGAAGGCCACGAAGTCCTCGAACTCCGTGAAATGGAAGTCCTCGTCCACAACCGGGTGACGGACCACGTAATTGAGCGCATACTGCTCCACGATGCCTCCAAGGACCAGGGAATAGGTAAGTCTGGAGTACTTGTGGGGCTTCACTTCGAAGTCCGGGGTGATGCCGCCGCCGTCACGCACAGTGCGGCCGTGGGCGGTCTTGAACTCATGGGTAAGGGAATCAGGGATGTGGCCAACGCTGCCGTCCTCATTGCGGTGGGAGTAGTCTATGGCCTGTACGCAACGGCCGGAAGGCGTGTAGTACTTGGCCGTTGTCACCTTCATCTGACCGTCGTAAGGGAGCGGCCGGATGCTCTGCACAAGGCCCTTTCCGTACGTGCGGGTTCCCACGATGGTTGCCCTGTCAAGGTCCTGAAGCGCGCCGGAAACAATCTCAGAGGCCGATGCGCTCCCGGAATCCACCAGCACCAGAATGGGAATCTCCGTGTCTATGGGGTCCGTAGAAGTGCGGTAAGTAGAATTGCTGCCGGCGGTCTTGCCTTTAGAAGATACTACCACGGAGCCTTTGGGAACAAAGAGTGAAACGATGTTCACCGCCTCTGCAAGGAGGCCGCCGCCGTTGCCGCGGAGGTCCAGCACAAGGCGTTTCATACCCTTCTGGCGCAGTTTCAGGAACGAATTCCTCACGTCACGCCACACGCCGTCCGTGAACTTTGACAGCATGATATAGCCGTCTCCGTTATCCAGCATTCCCGTATATTCTACGGAAGGAAGGACTATCCTTTCACGTGTAACTTTCACGTCAATGATGTCCCCGGTATACACTTTCTTAACCTTGAAGGTCACCTTGGTTCCCGGCTTTCCCCTCATCTTTTCCGAACTCTCCGAGGCCGTGAGGCCGTGGGTGGAGGTGCCGTCTATTGCCATAATTTCATCTCCGCAGCGGAGGCCCGCCTTGGCGGCGGGAGAGCCGGCGTAAGGCTCGTTGATAATCACGTTGCCTTCAGTGTCCGGCTTGTAAATGAGTGCTCCTATGCCGCCGTAGGCGCTTGAGAGCATCATCTGGAAATCTTCCTGTTCCTCTTCAGGTACATAAACGGTGTACGGATCCAATGCCTCCAGCATGGCGTCCACGCCTTCACGCTCGATGCGGCTCACTTCCAGCGAGTCCACATAAGAGCGGTTGAGTTCCTTGAGGATTGCATTATGTATTTCCACCCACTGTCCAAGTGTGAAGTCTTTGCTCTGTGCCTGTGCGGAAAGCCCTGCGGCCATAAAAGCCAGAATGGACAGGGCATATATGATTCTCTTCATGTTACAAAGATACAAAATAAATGAGTAACTTTGCGGGGCAAAAGTCATACCAATCATGAAACTTGTATTTGCAACGGCAAACCCCGGAAAAGTACGCGAGGCTGCGGAAATCCTGGGCCCCGGATTCGAAATAATCACCGCCGCAGAGGCTGGCATCACGGAGGATATCCCGGAGACGGGGAATTCCTTCCGCGCCAACTCCCTACAGAAGGCGGAGTACATATATGAACGCACAGGCCTTGACTGCTTTGCGGACGATTCCGGCCTGGAAGTAGACATCCTTGGCGGCGCTCCCGGCATACATACCGCACGTTACTGCGGCGTGGCCCACGATTCCGCCGGCAACATGGCCAAACTCCTCGCGGAGATGGCGCGCATGGAGGCGGAGGCTTCGTCAATGAGAGCTCTGGGAATAAGCACTCCGCATGCCACCAGGAAGGCCCGGTTCCGCACTTCCGTCACCCTTATCATCGGCGGGGAAAAGCATTTCTTCGACGGTGTTATGGAAGGGAGCATCGCCCGTGAAAGGCGCGGCGACGGCGGTTTCGGATACGATCCCGTCTTCATCCCTGAGGGCATGACCCAGACCAACGGGGAACTTGGAGAAGCGTTCAAGAATACTATTTCCCACCGCGGAAAGGCCCTGAGGGCTATGGCCGCATTCCTTCATGAACGGGAGCATTGAGCTCATAGTCCTTGGAACCACCAAGGTTGGCGACACCGGCCTTGTGGTGCACACGCTTTCCCGGGAGATGGGGCGGCGCGGCTTCATTGTCCGTCCCGGGAAGAAGGCATCGGCCTCACTTTTCCTCCCCCTGAATATCCTGGAGGCCGATGTTGTGGAAAACCCCAAGAGCGAGCTGTGGAGCCTGAAGAATATATCGGCCCGGGACTCGCTGGCGGGAATACGCGGAAATATCCATAAGAATACCATGACGCTGTTCCTTTCGGAGGTCCTGTTCCGGACGCTCCGGGAAGGGGTGCTGGAAGACGGTCTGTATGAATGGTGCATAGGCAGTATCCTTACCTTGAATGCCCTGGAGGGTGATTTCGCCAATTTCCACATCCGCTGGCTGCTGGAACTTGCGGGAGCGCTTGGCTTCCGGCCGTCGTGGGAGGATCTGGCCCCTTTCGCGGAAGAGAATTCTCTGGCCCTGAAGCAGTTCCTTACGGCCGGTTTCAGTGAAAGCATGCTCCTTCCTCTTAACGGCTCCGTGAGAAACGCCATTGCAGAAAGCCTTGTGCGTTATCTTGAGTTCCATACAGAACAGCCGATACGTGTAAAATCCCTTACGGTCTTGCGGGAATTATACAAATAAAGTGTATCTTTATGCCAGCTAATAACCACCGTATGAAAAAACTCTCCCGTTCCACTATAGAGGCCATAGTCCTTCTGGCAGTGATGGCCTTGGTTTTCTCCCTGCTGGGATCTCGCATGGGAGGCGCCAACATGATAAAAACCATCATGAATACGGCCCACGACCTTCTGCTCAATACCGTCTTCTACCTCATGGGCATCACCGTTCTTACCGGAGCGCTCTCAAAGCTTATGAGCGAGTTTGGCGTGGTCACCGTGCTGGGAAAACTCCTGAAGCCCCTCATGAAGCCCCTTTACAACCTTCCGGGCGTTGCGGCCCTGGGCGCGGTCCTGACATTCCTGTCAGATAACCCTGCGGTCATTTCCCTCTCCAAGGACAAGACCTTCTCTTCATATTTCAAGAAGTATCAGCTCATATCGCTCTGCAACTTTGGAACGGCGTTCGGAATGGGATTCGTAGTAATCATTACCATGGTGGGTTACGTGCAGGTGACGGGTGCACTTGTGGGTCTTTTCGGGGCTTTCTGCGGGTCAATCATTTCCACGCGCCTCATGCAGAAAAAGTGCCTCAAGGCTTATCCTGAGCTGGATTCGCCCGTACTGGACCAGGTACGTGAGGAGGGAACTATGGAAATACCGGAAGAGAGCAGCGACAAAAGCATCTTCATGCGATTCCTCAACGCCCTTCTCGATGGCGGCAAGAACGGCGTGGAACTTGGACTGCAGATTATCCCCGGCGTGCTTATCATTACGACGGCCGTCATCATGCTCACCTTTGGAGCCGGCCCGGAAGGAGTATATGACGGCGGCGCCTCGCAGGGCGTTCCAATCCTTCCATGGCTTGCAGAGAAGATTCACTGGGTGTTTGAGTGGCTGTTCGGTTTCGAGCACATGGAACTCATAGCCTTCCCCATGACCGCCCTTGGCGCAGTGGGAGCGGCCCTTGGCCTCCTTCCCACATTCAATGCAGCAGGCATCCTTGACGGCAACGCCATTGCAGTGTTTACGGCAATAGGCATGTGCTGGAGCGGTTTCCTCTCCACCCACACCGCCATGCTGGACTCCATGGGTTACCGCAAGGTCATCTCCAAAGCCCTTGGGTCACATGCAATAGCAGGTCTATGCGCCGGCGTCATTGCCCATTTCCTTTACTTGCTGGTCTCGCTGATTTAGAGAGCCCGTCCTTATTTTGGGCCCCTTTTTGAGGATGACTCCCCTGTTTTGGGTGGGTCGTCCTTGTTTTAGGCCTGTTTTTGAGGATGGGTGAGGTTTTTTTTGTATTTTTGTAGTATGTCAAAGAGAAAATCAAAAAGCCGCAGCGCCGGGCATAAGGGAGACAGGAAGAAGAAGGCCCGCAAATTTGTTCCAGAGTACATTGGGACTGTGAAGATGTCCCGTGAAGGGTTTGTTTTCGTAGCCATAGAAGGCCAGGAAGAAGATGTTTACGTGAAGGCGTCCAAGACAAGGGGCGCGCTGAACGGAGATACGGTCAAGGTGGCCGTGACGCAGGAGAAAGACGGAAGGGCCAAGAAGCGCAGCGGTGAAATCATTGCGATAATAGAGCGTTCCACAAAGCCGTTTGTGGGCATTCTGCATATTGTAGGCAAGCAGGCCTGGGTGCTCATGAGCTCCAAGACCATGCCGTACGACATTGAGGTTCCCATCCCGGAAGGCGCCCAGAAGGGCATGAAGGTGGCAGCTGTAGTAGACGGCTGGGAGCGTGGAGAAAGCGCCCCTCACGGCCATGTGGTGGATGTTTTAGGCCTTCCCGGAGAGAACGAGACGGAGATGCACGCCATCCTGGCGGAGTTCGGCCTTCCCTACCGCTTCAGCCCGGAGGTTGAGAACGCGGCGGATTCCATCCCGGAGGAAATCACGGACAAGGACCGCGCCAAGCGCAGGGACTTCCGCAGCACCCTCACCTTCACCATCGACCCCGCCGACGCCAAGGATTATGACGATGCCATCAGCTTCCGCAAGCTCGAAAACGGCAACTACGAGGTAGGCGTCCACATTGCCGATGTTTCCTGGTACGTCAAACCGGGAAGTGCCGTAGACAAGGAGGCGCAGGAGCGGGGAACATCTGTCTATCTGGTGGACAGGACGGTCCCCATGCTGCCGGAAAAGCTGTCCAATAAGCTCTGTTCCCTGCGTCCCGGAGAGGAGAAACTCACCTTCAGCGCCGTCTTCGAGATTACCCCGCAGGCCAAGGTCTTCAACCCCTGGTTCGGCCGCACTGAGATAGTGTCCGATTACCGCTTCGCCTACGAACTGGCCCAGGAAATCATCGACGCCGGGCCAGAGGAAGCGATGAAGCGCGACTTCGGTGAAGGCAGCGAGTGCGGAATAGTCCCCGCCGATGTGAAAGAAGCCATCATTATCCTGAACGATATCGCCCTCAAACTGCGCGAAAGGCGCTTCAAGGCCGGCGCAGTGAACTTCGACAGGCCGGAGATGAAGGTGGATATTGACGCGGACGGCAAGCCCATTGGAGTACACCAGAAGTTCTCAAAGGAGGCCAACTGGCTCATCGAGGAGTTCATGCTCCTTGCCAACCGCAACGTGGCGGAGTTCGTGGCCACGGACGGCAAGATGGGCGGGAAAGCCCTCTCCAAGGCCAAGACCTTCGTCTACCGTGTTCACGATGAGCCCAACATGGAAAAAATATCGGGCCTGAGGGAGTTCGCAGGACACTTCGGATATAAGGTGGGCGAGCTTTCAGGCGGCCGCGACGTGGCGGTTGCGCTGAACGGCCTCATGGAACAGGCCAAGGACAAGCCGGAGCTGGCCGCCATCCAGCTGCTGGCCCTGCGTTCCATGGCCAAGGCATGCTACAGCACGGACAACATAGGCCACTACGGCCTGGCGTTCAGGTTCTACACGCACTTCACCTCGCCTATCCGCCGTTACCCGGACCTCATGGTTCACCGCCTCCTGGCCAAGTACATGGCCGGGGCGGAATCCCAGGACCTCGACTACTACACCCAGCAGTGCAAACACGCCTCTGAGCGCGAGGTAGTGGCCGCAGAGGCGGAGCGCGAAAGCACCAAATACAAGCTGGTGGAATTCATGCAGGACAAGATAGGGCAGGAGTTCGACGGCCAGGTTTCCGGCATCACGGAATGGGGCATCTACGTTGAAATCGAGCCCACGAAGATCGAGGGCATGGTCCCCTACCGCACCATCCGCAGCGACTTTTTCGACTACGACGCAGACCACTACCGCGCCGTGGGCCGGAGGACAAAGCGCATCATCCGGCTTGGGGATCCACTCCGCATCCGTGTCAAAGGCACTTCCCTTGAACAGAAGCTTCTGGACTACGAGCTTGTGGAAGAGCTATGAGAGCGTTTCTTTACCTTACATGGCAAAAGCAAGGAAATTCAAGGAAATTCCACCGTAAATAGCCTTGCTTGTAACCACGGCATTTATGCTGAACCAGCGAAGCGGCTGCACGGAGAGACCGGCGCCGTAGCTGAAGTAGTGTTTGCGGCTGCCGGGGGTCACGTCATAGTCGTGATACATCGTCCCGGAGCTTTCGCTGGAGGAAATATTGACGGTGGAGCCGTCCGTGATTCCTTCATTTGTCTGGCTGTAACCCAGAAGCGGCATTATCCTGATCCATTTGAGTATGGGAATCTGGTAACCGACGTTGATGCTGAAGGCCTCGGTGTCGTTCCAGGTGGTCTCAGACACATGGTTATCGTACTTATGCTGGGCGTCGGACTTTATGAAATCTATATAGCCGCCCCAGACCGTAGCGCTCAATCCCATACCAAAATCTGCATACTGGGTAAAAGAACCCACCTGTCCAATATTCACCCCAAGCTCATAACGGTTATTGTTGCTGGAAAAGTCAAACACCTGCGCGTTTGCACTGAAAGCCACCGCCACCAGCGCGGCAATAATCA
>JAILJO010000082.1 GCA_024694675.1 Bacteroidales bacterium
CCGGGGGCCGTCTGACCGGCAATGGTGAGGTCTCCGCTGCGGATGTTCAGCTGTGAGTTCAGGGCTATCACTCCGGCTACGTCGAAGACTATGGTGAGAGGCCTTCCGGCCTTTTCAATGCCATAGCGGAGGGTTCCTTCCTTGGATGCACTGTCTTCCAGGGAGGTGACGTGATAGACAGAGCCGCCGCGACCGCCTGTAGTATACATACCGCCGCCCTGGGCACCGGGGAAGGCCCTTGCGGTCTTGTCATCGTCCTCAACTGAAGGTATAAGGAAGAGGTCGTACTGTTCTTTGCCGATTACGGGGTTTTCATCACCACCGCTGCCGCTACCGCCGCCCTGCTCCTGGGTGCCTTCCGTCTTTGCTTCCACGGGGGTGCAGTAATCGGATGCTCCGGCGGAGTTCTTTGCCCTGACGCTGAAGGAATAGGTGGTGCCTTTTTCCAGGCCGTCAACAACCGTGTTGCGGTTGGAGGCGCTGCCCTGGTTTACCTGCTCAGAGCCCTTGAGGATTTTCCAGTCGTATCCGGTGGCACCTTCTACGGCGCTCCACTGGAAGGTAAGGCTGGTTTCTGTGGCGCTGTGAAGCTTAAGGTTCGTAGGAACCGCGGGAACTTTAATCTCTTCCTGCTGCTTGTCCGTACCGGTTCCGCCGCAGGCTGCAACCAGCGCAAGAGCCATTATTATATAAGGTATCTTTCTCATAGCTGTTCAATTTCAAGGGCGGCCCAGATGAGGGGTCCAATTCCCTTGGGATCATTGGAGCGGACGGGCTCGTTGATATAGTAGTCGTAGTCCCCCGCCCTGTTCTGCTTGCCGCCAAGCCCTGCCACTTCGCAGCAGGATTCAAGGTCTATGAGACCGTCGGCATTGCGGCGGACGAAGGTGTCAAGAAGCTCGTCGTAACGGGTGACGGCGTCTTCCTGGGTGAAGCCTTCAAGGACGCCAAGGCGCGTGCCCTTGAGGAGGGCGTACGTGAACATGGCGCTGCAGGTGGCCTCGAGGTAGTTGCCTTCCTCGTACGGACGGTCAAGGACCTGATACCACATGCCCGTCTGGGCATCGGCATACAGGGGAAGAGGGTCGAACACGCGGTTAAGGAGGCGGACAAGCTCGTCGTGCTCCTCGCCGGAGGGCATGATTTCAATCACGTCCACAAGGGCCATGGCGTACCAGCCCATGGCGCGGCCCCAGGCGTGGGCGCTCTGGCCGGTGACCTCATCGGACCAGAACATCTCGCGGGAGGAGTCCCAGGCGTGGCGGAGAAGGCCGGTTTCCGTGTCGAAGGTGGCGTCGAAGACAAGGCTGAACTGGTAGGCGATGTCCTGGAAGTTTTCCGCCCTTTCCAGGGAATCCGTCACATAGCGGACGGTGTATTCCGCGTAGAAGGGTTCTGCCATGTACAGGCCGTCAAGCCACATCTGGTCCGGATAAATCCTCTTGTGCCAGAAGCCGCCTTCCGGGGTACGGGGCTGCTCCCAAAGCTGTGCGTAGAGGGTATCCATGGCGGCACGGTACTTTTCCTTTCCGGTAATATCGTACAGCTGGAAGAGCGTGCGGCCGGGGCAGATGTGATCCAGGGAGAAATTCTCTTTCCTGTACTTGAAGATGTTTCCGGTACTGTCGATTATTGCATCGTACCATGCGTCTACGTAGTTGAGAGTCACTTCAGGAGCTGCATCAAGCATAGCCTTAAGTTCCAGGCCGGTGGTGTAGTTCCACTTGAGATTGCCTTCCTGGCCGTCGATGTAGGAAGCTTCGGGGTTCCTGGCCATTTCGCTCCGGACAATTTCCAGAGACAGCGGAGCCTTGGCCGTACATGCGGTCAAGGCAACCATGAGTATTAATGCGCTTTTTCTCATTTGTTATTGTATGGATCCCAGACGATTCCGTCTTCTTTCTGATACATTACTTTCTCAAACGTATAGTTCTTGGGCCTTATCTTGTGAGCCCATTTCACACGCGGTCCGCGAGCGCCGGGACCGTAGTTTCCGTGTTCTCCGTAGAAGGAGTTCTTCTTGGTGTCCGGCTTTCCTTCCTTCTCCCAGTCGTGCCAGCCCTCGGGGACGATGTGGCCGTCCAGGAAGCAGTCGATGAAAACCGTCTTGGCGTATGCTCCCCAGGGCCTTCCAAGATAGACTTTGTCTATTCCGGGATCAGCCGTGAGCTTACAATTATGAAACACGTAGCCGTATTTCTGCCCCTTGAGTGTGGAGGCGGCGGTTACGTAGGAATTCTTCTTGGAATGGATGTGGCAGCCTTCGAAGTAGCAGATGCTGGGGCCGAAGATGAAGTCCGTCGTACCCTCGATATAGCAGTCCTTATAGTAATTGCGCTTGATACCGCCGAACTTGCCATAACGGCCGTAGGTGTACAGGGTGTCCTGGTTGCCTATGAAGCGGCAGCGGTTGAAGAAAAGGAAGTCTCCGTCGGTGAAAACCGCCACAGCCTGACCAATTTCCTTGCCCTCACCTGAAGTATTCTCGAAGGTAATGTCCTCGAAGGTGACATAGCTGGAATGGATGTAGACAGATGCGCTGCCACTGGTCCCCACATTAAAGTCGCGGCCGGGCCAGAGCTGCTTTGCATATTTGTCGTAGGTAATCACGGTGCTGCGGGCATCCTCACCTTTTATATATAAGCGGAATTTTGTGTGGGGAATACTTACAAGCTCCTTGTACGTGCCTTTACGGATAAGGATGCGGGTGATTTCCTTATGGGAATAGTCCGGGCAGGCGTTGATGGCCTCCTGGACGGTCTTGTAATCACCGTGGCCATCTGCAGATACAATAATATGATAGTACTGGAGGTGTTTTGCAAGCTCAGGAATCTGCTCCTGAATGAGGTTGCACACTATTTCAGTAACCTTGCGGGCACCGGCGGGCGTTGTGTGAGTGTTGTCATCCTTACCGGTGGAAATCATGAAATACGGCTTTGAAGCCTCGTCGCCAATGCTGTCAAGCCAGTCAAGGGTCTTTGTGGTGACATCCAGAAGGGTTACGTTCTCCTCTTCAGCCACGGCCTTCATTGCAGCAGGATAATCGGTGTGGCAGTTCCTGTCAAGACCGGCCTCTTTGAACCAGCGCCTTGCAACAGGAGTAAGGAGAACAGGAATTCCGCCCTTTTCCTTCACCTTGTCCACAAACATGCGAAGATTCTCCTGATACGCTCCGAATGCGGGAGCATAGCGTGCAGGATCGTCAGCCTTGGAGTCATTGTGGCCAAACTCGATGAATACATAATCACCGGGCTGGACAGCCTTGTATACCTTATCCCAAAGTCCAAGATCAATGAAACTCTTGGTGCTGCGGCCGTTCTGTGCGTAATTGATAACCTTAACTTCACTGTCAAGGAAATTCTGGAACATCATTCCCCAGCCACGCTCCTCCCCGGCCTTGGGAAGGTCTTTCTCCGCCATGGTGCTGTCCCCCATCAGGTGAATAGTGAATGAGGAAAGGCTCAGCCAGAGTGAAACGGCTGCTAAAACAATTACGGATTTTCTCATATCTCCTGGCCATTAATTGTTACATTTTCGAAAGTAATATCCTTCTCATAATGCATTTCAAGACCCTTTTGCGCAGCAAAGGTACTGTTACAAAATTGAATGTTACTCACAGGGAGCTCAGGCAGGCCGTTAATGTAGATGGCCTGCTTTGCTCCGGAGCAGACAATGCCGCTGAAATGCATGTCGCGGAACTCCGGCGTGGTTTCATCTACGGGCTGAATGTCGCTTGTGTCGCCGTCCTTAAGCTCCGTAGCTGCAACGCCTGCATAATAGAGATTGAAGATTACACCGTAAGTGACGATGTCTTTCATATAGATATCTTCACACCAGATGTCCTTCACAAGACCTCCGCGGCCGCGGGTACTCTTGAAACGGAGCCCCACATCCGTACCCATGAAGCGGCAACCCTTCACAAGGATGTTCTCTACGCCACCGGACATCTCGGAACCTACCACAAAGCCGCCGTGGCCGTGATAGACCGTGCAGTCCGTGATAACGAGGTTACGGCATTTGCGTGCGTGGCGGCGGCCATCGGCGTCCTTGCCGGACTTGATGCAGATGGCATCGTCCCCCACGTCAAAGCTGGAGCCGGTGAGGATTACGTTCTCACAGGCCTCGATGTCAATACCGTCGCCGTTGGTGGAGTAATGAGGGTTACGGACAGTGATACCTTCTATGGTAACATCCTTGCACCAGAGGGGATGGATGTTCCAGCAGGCGGAATTCTGGAAGGTGGCGTCCTTCAGGAGCACTCTTTCGCAGTTTTTCAGGGAAACCATCACAGGGCGGAGGAAGGTCTTGATCTCATCCTCCGGAAGGGACTGGTCCTGGTAATTGAGGCTGCCGGCGGTGAGGCGGGCGCGGCGGTAGCCCTCGTCCGGATACCACACGGAACCGTCCTCTGACAGCACTCCGTGGCCCTTTGTCATGGCCTTCCAGGTATCGTCCCCCACCTTGCGGCGCTTGAGTTCACGCCAGGCGGCACCGTTGCCGTCAATGATGCCCTTTCCTGTGATGGCAATGTCCGTCTGGCCATCGGCATAAAGGGGCGAGAGGCAGCGGCGTACGTCCAGGCCCTCGAAATTGGTGTCAATGATGGGATACAGGTCCTGATTGGTGGAGAATACGATTATTGCGTTGTCCTCCAGGTGGAGTTCAGTATGGCTTTTGAGGCCGATGGGACCGCTGAGCCAGATACCTGAGGGGACCACGAGCTTTCCGCCGCCCCTGTTCTCCAGGGCCTCGAAGGCCTTCCTGAAAGCTTCCGTGTTGTCTGTAACGCCGTCCCCTACCGCATCAAAATCAGTAAGGGTTACGCTGAAGGCGGGGATTTTGGGGAGGCCGACCTCCGGCATATCGAACGGAAGGTCCTGCTTTTTGCTGCAGGAGAGAACCGCAAGTCCTGCGGCCACAAGAAGAAGGGGCTTAAGAAGTCTCATGTTCAATTATTTACGGAACCACTCGAGGGATTTGCGGCAGAGCTCGGAAACGGCTTTCCAGTCTTCTGCTGCCAGAACTTCCTTGGGGAAGAGCTTGGAGCCCATGCCAACTGCGGTAACACCGCTCTTGGCCCATGCCTTGAGGTTGTTCTCCTCCGGCTCAACGGCTCCGGTGCACATAATCATTGCCCAAGGGAGAGGTGCCAGAACGTTCTTCACGAACGCAGGACCGCCTACCGTACCTGCAGGGAATACCTTTACAAGATCGCACCCGCGCTCCTGCGCGTGAACAATCTCAGTAACGGTGCCGCAGCCGGGGCTGTAAGGGATTCCGCGGCGGTTTGCAAGGGTGATGACCTCGTCAACGCAGCAGGGAGATACAAGGAAATCCGCACCCATCTGCACATAAAGCGCTGCTGTAGGTGCATCCAGGATTGTACCTGCACCAAGTGCCATCTCAGGGCACTCTGCACGCACAAACTCAATGAGATCCCTGAACACCCTGTGTGCTCCGTCTCCACGGTTAGTAAACTCGAAGGCCCGGATTCCTCCGTCATAGCAAGCCTTCACTACCTTCTTGGTAAGTTCAACATCCTTATTATAAAATACGGGAACAATACCAGTATTCCTGATGATGTTGATAGTGTCTATTTTATTGAATTTGGACATATCTGGAAAAATTAACGTGAAACTCTTCCGGAACCGCCGCCTTTTACGAGGGCTTCCACTTCTTCTACCGTGACGCGGTTGTAGTCGCCAAGGATGGTGTGCTTGAGGGCAGAGGCTGCGGCTGCGAACTCAATGGCTTCCTGGTCTGTGGGATATGTGAGGAGACCGTAGAGGAGGCCGCCCATGAAGGAGTCACCGCCGCCTACGCGGTCTACGATGTGGGTAATGTCATACCTGCGGCTCTGCCAGAGGTTCTTGCCGTCGTACAGGATGCCGCCCCAGGTGTTGTGGTTGGCGTTGATGGAACCGCGGAGGGTAACAGCAACCTTCTTGCAGCGCGGGAACTTCTGCATAAGCTGGCGGCAAACGCTGATAAAGCTGGCCTGGTCAATCTCTCCGCCGGTCTTCTCTGCGTCGAAGCCTTCCGGCTTGATGCCGAATTCCTTCTCTGCATCTTCCTCGTTGCCAAGGATGAGGTCACAGCCTTCCACGAGGGCGGGCATAACCTCCGATGCGCTCTTTCCGTACTTCCAGAGTTTCTTGCGGTAATTGAGGTCGCAGGAAACCTTTACACCCATCTCGTTAGCCACCTTGATAGCTTCCAGGCAGGCATCTGCAGCGCCCTGGGAGAGGGCGGGAGTGATACCGGTCCAGTGGAACCAGTCAGCTCCTTCAAGCACTTTGTGCCAGTCTACCATGCCGGGCTTGATCTCTGCAATCGCGGAATTGGCCCTGTCATAGACGACCTTGGAGCCGCGTGCCACGGCACCGGTCTCAAGGTAATAGATTCCAAGGCGGTCACCGCCCCAGACAACGCCGTCCAGGTCCACGCCGAAGGCCCTGAGCTCCGCTGCGCACATTGCAGCTATGTCGTTCTTGGGAAGACGGGTGACGAAATGGGCGTCTACACCGTAATTAGCAAGGGAAACAGCCACGTTGGCCTCGCCGCCGCCGAAGTTGATGTCGAACTGACGGGCCTGGGAAAAACGCTGATATCCCGGAGTGGAGAGGCGAAGCATAACTTCGCCGAAGGTTACTACTTTTGCCATTATTTGTTTCTGTTTGATGATTGTCTGATATGGAGTTCCATGGGGATTACCTCCGTGTTGGTACGGCCTTCCAGGAAAGCGCGCGCAGCGGCCTGCCCCATCTCAAAAGGCTGCTGACCCAGAGTGCTCAGGGACGGGCTCATGAGGGAGGTGAAGGACTCGTTTGAAGTGGCTACGATGCCGAAATCCTCAGGTACGCGTATACCTTTCTCCTTAAGGGCATCCATTGCGCCAAGGGCGGAGAAAGCACCGGTGCTGTAAAGGGCGTCACAACCGGCCTCAAGCGCCTTCTTGCAGGCCTCGTAGCCGGTTTCACGTACTATTGAATCCTCAAAAACTATAGACGGGTCGAAAGTCATTCCTGCACTTTCTAGGGCCAGGCGGTAACCCGCAAGGCGCTCTACATATGCCTGGGAAGTCATGAATCCCGCAATTGTACCAATGCGCTTGTAACCCTGGCTTATGAGATGCTTGGTAGCAGTGAAAGCGCCTTCACAGTTTGCACCAACAATCTTGGCACCGGGAAGGTCCGGGAAAACGCGGTCAAACTGGACCAGCGGAAGATCGTTACCCAACACCTCACGTACATGGGAACCGTTTTTACACTCAATAGCGTGAGAGAGGAAAACAGCGGCCACACGGTAATTACGAAGAGCCTTGAGAGCCTTTATCTCAGCATCCAGACTCTCCATGGTCTGGCAGATGATAACATTGTATCCGGCCTGGTTGAGGACACTTTCTGCGCCGCCAATAACATTTGAGAAGAACTCCCTGTGGATTCTGGGGACTACAATACCAACCATATTGGAACGGCCCTTCCTGAGATTGGAAGCGACTACGTTCCGCTCATATCCCATTTCCGCCGCCCTCTTTTCCACTGCAAGGCGGGTAGACTCCTTTACACGGGAACTGCCGGCGAGAGCACGGGAGACCGTTGAAGGCGTCACGCCAAGGGATGCTGCGATGTCTGTAATAGTTACCATTACGTGGTTTGTGTCACTTTAGTGACGGCAAATATACAAACGTTTGTACAAAAATCCAAACGTTTGCACAAATTTTTAACAAAAAAGGCGAAAATTTCGCCAATGTTTCATATTTGTAATATTGGAATAATTTAGGTTTTGAAACCTATCACCTTCCTTTACGGAGGCGGCCGATGGCATGCTCAAGACTCTCCGAAGGCTCAATGATGTTGTAATCTTTCCAGAAATCCGGATCCTGGAATTCATACGCCTTGTCCAAAAGATATTCAGAATTACGGAAGCGTTCTTTTCTGGAAATTGGCACTGCTTCCGGAAGGACATCCGTAATCACCATCTCGTTTACGGTGTTATATCTTGTGCGGAACATGCGCTTTCTCCAGTCACAGGTGAAGCGCATGGTTGTTCTGAAATACTCAAGCCTTGTTTTCCCTCCGTTCAAGCGGTAATTGATAACAATGGTGGCTTCCTCAGGGACAAACCTCAACCCGGCGGGCTTGCTCACAAGAAGCATCCTGGTAGCCTTCCCCTTGTTTGACATATCCAGTGAAGCCTCTATCCTGGTAAATGTCAGAAGCTCCCTGTCTATGTACAGTTTTGCATTGTACAGGGCATATTCCGCCTCTCCGGCAGGAGACATGGATATCACGAACTGGAGCCTGTCACCAATGTACGCCGGCATTTCCATCTTGTACTGGTACAGCTGCAGATCTGTCTCATTGAAAATGATATCCCCGTTCTTGACTATATCATGAGTTATGGCCTGCGTGGGGCCGCCCATAGTCTTAACGCTAAGGGTATCCCTGGAGCGCTGGCTCACAAGGATGCGGCTCTTTTCCAGCGCCGCCGCGTCTGCACCAGTGTTACGGTTATAGCGTCCTTTATAGATTCTGGCAACGGCCTCTGCCACATAAGTGTAGCGGCTGCGCTTCTGGACCGTTTCCCTATAGAAGCATTTAAGGAGTTCCGGCTCCGTACAATATGAGTCCCAAACATGGTCAAGGGCGGCCATGACTATTGCATGCGGATCACCCGTGACTATGGAAGACTCGCTAAGCTGGAGATTCTCACGGATAAGGGAAACATACATTGTTTCGCTGGCCTTGAGACGCCTGGAACGGTAACCAAGGAAAGAGAATTCCACAATGTCTATCAGACTGTCGCTCTTAAGCACAAAATAGCCGTCTGCATTGGTAACGGTTGCCTGATGCCTTCCAGGAATAGATACGTGGACAGACTCCAGCGGCTTGCCGTTCTGGGAGTCCGTAACAGTGCCACTGACTGTATATGAAAGCTTTGCATGGCTGTCCTGTCCAAAGGCAACGCCAGCGGACATTAACAAAACAGCTATGACATTCAGGAACTTACGCATACGTACTCTTTCACAAAAATAAGCATTCCGATGGAATTATTTGTAAAGAATACGCTTTTTTTCTAACTTTAGGTCCGGAATTTTCATCAAACCCATAAATATCATGCGTAAAATTTATGTTCTCATGGCAGCCATGGCCATTCTCATGGTAGGTTGCAAATCCAACAGCAGCAAGAAGGCCGCCGCAGAAGCCGCAAAGGCAGAAGAAGTAGCAGCCCAGAAGGCAAAAGTGATGGAAGAAACCATCGAAGCTATTGAAGCAGAAGAGGAAGTCAATATCCGCGAGGCCGTTGAAAAGCTATCCGCAATTGATGCAGAAGGCGTCGTAGAGTCCCTTGCAGAGACTCTGGAGAAGAATCCTGACTATGCAATTCCTTTCGCAGCAGTTGAAACCAAGCCCGCATTCGAAGGCGGAGATGCCAACGAGTTCTCCAAATGGGTAGGCACCCAGCTGGTCTATCCTCAGGAAGCCATCGACCAGAAACTGGAAGGTAAAGTAATCCTTCAGTTCACCGTCAATAAGGAAGGCGAAGTCAAGGACGTTACCGTTCTCCGCGGTGTAAACGACCTTCTGGACGCAGAAGCTGTCCGCGTTGTCTCCTCCTCACCCAAGTGGGAGAACGGCGCACAGAACGGCATTCCTGTAGCCGTCAAGTACGTCTTCCCCGTTATCTTCAAGCTTAACAACTAGTAGCTGATTTCTATCCTGCTTGACGCACCCGCGCTCACTGCAGGGAAAGATACCTCTACGCGGCCATCCTTCACGGAGCATTCTCCTGAAGGGTGGCCGTTAAGCATTACCTTCACCGGCGCAGTTCTCTCGCCTTCAAGGACAACGTACAGGCTCCTGGAATCCGAAGCCCCGGCGAATGAACCCTCACGCGGATGCACGGTGATGGTGAGTTTCCTGCCGCTGCGGTTTTTCTCTATGAGCGTATAGGCGCAGGCAGAGGCGTAATCCTTGGAGACGCCATCGTCCTCATAAAGCTTGAAGGAGGACTTCCCTGCCCCGGGGACCACAAGGATGCCCAGGACGTCGGACGGTTCCTGAAGGTTGGGGATGTCCTTCCCGGCAAGGGGGACGATGCTTCCGGCCTTCACGTACCAGGGATTCTGGTCGATGGAATAACGCAGCGTCTTGCGGCTGCCGCCGTTATGCATGGTGTGGGCGGCCATGTCCCACCAGTTGTTGCCGGCGGGGAACCAGATTTCACGGGAGGCTTTGCCATCGGCCCCGGCGGGCTCGCATATGGCGGTTGCAAGGACGCGGTCGCCAAAGAGGTATTCCTCGTTGTACCTATATGCCTCTGCCTTCTCAGGATACGCGTAGTACAGCGGACGGCACAGGCAGACCCCTGAGTCGTAGGCTTCGCGTGCGAACGTATATATATAAGGAGAGAGCGAATAACGCAGCCTTATGGCTTCGCGCATATACTGGAAATGCTCCGGGAAAGCCCAGATCTTGCGTTCCAGGTTGGCGCTCTGGGTGGAATGAGTCTTGAAGATTGGAGTGAAAACGCCAAACTGGAGCCAGCGGGTGTATATCTCCGGGTCCGTGAGCCTCTGGTTGTCTTTCTTCTGCATGTGGCCGCCAATGTCGTGGCCCCAGTAGCCGTAGCCCACGTTGGAGGCGGTAGCTGTGAAATAAGGGAGGAACTTGAGGACGCTCCACTCGTCGTACGTATCACCGGAGAAGCCAAGCTGGTAGCGGTGGCTGCCAAGGCCACCCCACCGGTGGTAGATAAGCGGACGCTCCGCTCCGTTGCGCTCCTTATCGTCAAAGAAGGCGTAGTTGATCCAGAAGGTGTTGCTGAGGCCTTTCACATACTTGGATTCTATCCACTGCTGCCAGTCAAGCCACCAGAAATCTACGCCCTGGCGCTCCAGGGGGCGGATTACGCTGTTGAAATAGGCATCGGCCCATTCCTTCTGGGACATGCGGTAAGGGACGCTGGCCTTGTAGCCGGGCTTACCCACGAGAGCCTTGTTTCCGGCATATAGGTAGCCGCCATCGTCAAAGATATAGTCCTTGGGGCCGTCGTAGTCGGTGGTGCGGGAGAGATAATCGGCAACGAAGGCGGGGTAACATTCCTCGAAGGGGCGGATGCCAGAGGCGGGGTGCAGGTTCAGGGCGGTCTTGTAGCCCATGCGGTGCAGGTCTCCCAGAAAACCCTCAGGATCCGGGAAAAGGTCCCTGTTCCAGGTGTAGCCGGTCCAGCCGCGGCGCTGGTCAAAATCGTCATGGCCAAGGCGCTTGCCCATATCCTTATAGGTATAGTGCCAGTCCATGTCCACTATCATGACGTCCATGGGGACATCGTGCTCCTTCATCTCGCGGCCAAGGGCCAGGAGTTCATCGTCCGTGAAGATCCAGTAGCGGCTCCACCAGTAGCCAAGCGTCCACTTGGGAGGCATGGGGATGCGGCCGGCGACCTTCACGAAGTCCCCCAGGGCGGCCGTGTAGTCGTGTCCGTAGGCGAAGAGGTACCAGTCCAGGCGGTCGCCTTCCGGCCTTTCAGCCACCCAGCCATCGGCCCCAAAAAGATGGCGGGACGATTCATCCACCACCGCCCATCCGTCCCGGGAGATGATGCCGTCTTCCAGTTCTGACTCCTTATGCGAAAGTTTCTCAAAACCCAGGCATCCGTCCAGCGTACGGGTTGTGCCCTTGAGGTTGCCCTGCGCGGACATTCCGGGCTTCCAGGTGCCCATGGAGTGCTTCACGCTAAGGTTTTCCGGTGAGAACCTGCCGCCTTTGTACGTCAGGGTCAGTCCGGAGGTCTTTATGGTGAGAGTGCCGCCTTTCACTGCCTTTGTGAACTTTGGCACAGGCAGTTCACGGTTCACTATTCCCAGCGAAGCCCTGTCCTCAAAAACGCCGTCGGCGGCCCATTCCATGCGGATGAGCCTGCCCGTAAGCACGGTAAAGCGGGCATTGTCAAATGTCACTACCGCACCCGGGGCGGCAACGGGGTTGTTCTGGGCGTTGGCGCAAAGGCAAAGACTCAGAAGGATGACTGGGAGTATTGGTTTCATAGCTTATATGTTAATCCTATTGTGAACAGTTTGTTGTTGGCTTTCAAGGGGATGTCCTCGTAAGGAATCACGCCGGCGGCTTTGATCTTGGCAAGAATCGACTCCTGATCCATTTCATCCACGGTAAGGTCTTTGAGGCCCTCGAACGTGTAAGTACCGGACGATTTCCCCGCGTTCCCGTAATACCACAGGATGCCGCCAAGGTCCATTGCCGATGCGCTCAGGGTAAAGCCAAACCCTTCAAGTATTTCCGCCGATGATTTCAGATCCCCGGAGGTTTCATCCACAGGCAGGTCAATGGGAATGGTCTGGTCCGGAAGGATATAGGCGATGAGCATTACGTAATTTTCATAGAAAGAATTCTTATCCTCAACGACAAGATACCCTTCCTCATCCTCTTTGACATAATCCTTGATAGCATCCATCGTCCCCTCCCCACTCTCGCCAAGCATAGACTTTGGCGTCAAAGGCCCAACATCCCCGATGGGAACGCTCACCTGGTCCCCGAACAAGGTAATCTCATTGTCCACGCCCTCACTGATATCATAATCCATATTCTCACATGACCACATCAGCGGCAATGACAGAAGAAACAGTACAAACAAACGTTTCATAACTCCATAATCTGCCCCTAAGTTACCAAAAAAACGTTTTTCCAGCAAATAATGCTTTTGTGGTTTGGATAATATTTGCTACCTTTGCAGCAAGATAATAAACCGTGATACGGATGGGTAATCGAGTCGCGCAGAAGTCCCCGCCCGCGAGGCCCTCGCTCAAGAAGTAATTCCGCCACGTAGTCTTGGGGCAAAGTTAACAGGAGGTCATTGGGCCTCCTGTTTTATTCTCTTGCAGTATCAATAGCTGTGATACAATACTGGACTTTTGACTTATCGCTTTGTTTAACCCCAACCATCATTTTGACCAATCCAATTCCAGGGCAACTGTACGACATTATTATGGACTAGTAACGAACTAATTGGCGCGCAAATATAACATGCTGATAAGGAGACAACTATGTATTATCACCCGGGTCATTTATCCGGGGTATAAGTATATAAATCATTGATAGTCAATATATTGCGATTGCGCGGGGAGAGCAGAATCCGGCCACAGGCCGGGATTCCTCGTGGGGCACAAACAAATACTTTTACACCATCTTGCAAAGATTTGCAGGGACGCGAACTGGTTACAAAATGTAACCGGTTGCGTTTGATAGCGGAGGATGGCAAACCTCGCTTTACCGATGTGGCGGATATGTCCCTGATGTTCCGCATCATAGAGTCCATCCACTAGCTTTCCATCCAACCTCTTGTACAAACCTCTCTCGTTAACCAGGCGTGCAATCTGGTCTGTCTTCATGCCGTGGTTGGATGAAGCGAGGAGAAACACTATGGCTTCGGGGAGGGTCATCTTCCTTTGGAGAATACCACATCTAATGCGTTATTTGAATCTTCGTGAATATAGTCCAGTTTTCTCCCCTTTCCTGTTATTACAGCCGATGCCTTCAAAGGGAAGGTCGGGAGAGGTTCACCGGCAGTGAATAGGGTGTATCCGGTATATGTAATGAGCAGTTTATCTTCCACCAGATCGAAATCTCCCTTGAATGTGAAGCAGACGCCGTTGTTATACTCTTCTTTAAGACTCAGTTCTCCATTGGCGTAGAACTGCAGCATGTATTTGCCTTCACTGTCAGTTGCTTTCCATGTGGTCGCGTTGAAATCGGACCTTTCATCATATGTTTTGGTACAGGAAGCAAGGCCGACAATAAGACCAGCGGCAAGGATAGCCATAAGAGTTCGGATAGGTGTTTTCATAGTAATGTGTTTTTAATATTATTCATGTGATTCTTCCTCTGTTATCTTAGTGAAACGCTGCATAACCTTCCCATCCCTCTCGACGGTCCCGAAAAACATCTCATAAGGCCTTACCCACATCTCTCCTTCACCGTAGAGAGCCTGATATACGACCATCTTAGCCTGGTTCTCACTATCCTTAGCTATCCCCAGTAGCTTATACTTCCCGCCTTTGAAATGTCTGTAATAATCTGCCATAATGCGAAGATAGTAAAAAAGCCTGATTTCTCATCCACGAAATCGGCCAAAAACGTGGACGAAACGAAAATTACCGGCCCGAAAGCCAGCAATCTTGATGGGGTAGCCCCACGAGGAATCGATCCTCTATTTGAATTCCCTTTAACTCAATCGGTTACAATAATTTTCAATATTTGGGTAAAACAATGGGAAAACAATGCAAACATCATTCGATTTATAAGCATTGGAAATAGGAACTATATTATTACATCTTGCGAATATTATAACTTTAGTTTATATTTGCGGTAAATAATACCGCGATGGCGACAAAAATAAAGAATATCCTAGATTTAATTCCTCGAGATTCATTGTTGTTTTCCTCCTGGTTGGCGACACAGGGAATAGACCGGAAGGAACAGTCAATGTATGTACGCAGCGGCTGGCTGGAAAGGATTGCACAGGGCGTTTACAAAATAGCAGGGAGCAGTCCAACGCTCTATGGCGCCGTTGCCTCCTACAACGCCCAATTAGGTAAGGCCTGCCATGTGGGGGCATCCTCTGCGCTGGACCTCCGGGGTTATTCACATTTCGTGTCTATGGGCAAAGCCTCCGGCTACCTTTTCACCGACAAGGAAGCTCGCTTGCCGGGTTGGTTCTGTGCGCTGGAATGGGACATGACGGTAAAGTACTTCACCACATCTATCTTTGGCGGAGATTCAGGACTGGAGGTCTATGACTATAGCGGTGCTCAACTACTCATTTCTAGTCCGGAACGAGCGTTTATGGAATGTCTGCACCTCTATCCTGAGTACTTCTCACTGCTTGACAGTTACTATGTCATGGAGATGATGACAACCCTCCGCCAAGCATTAGTCCAACAACTGCTGGAGGAGTGCTCCTCCATCAAAGTAAAACGCCTGTTCCTGTATATGGCAGAAAAAGCCGGTCACAACTGGTTCAGCGCCCTGAACCTCTCCAAGTTGGATCTGGGCAAAGGTATCAGGAACATATCCGCGACCGGACGCTATGATAATAATTACCAGATAATAATCCCCACAGAACTAGCCGACTATGAATAGAGAATACGCGGAGAAAGTTAAAATACTCCTGAGACTCCTTCCAGTCGTAATGGACGAAAAAGTATTCGCCGTCCACGGTGGATCGGCCATCAATCTGTTTATCAAAAACTTACCCCGCTATTCTGTTGACATCGACCTTACTTACATTCCGCTGGAGGGAAGGGATGAGAGTCTGGAACACATCAATAGCCATTTGATGAATATTACCGACAAGGCAGAACGTGCCTTCCGCGGCATCCATATTGTCCCCAAGATGAGTTCGGCAGAACT
This sequence comes from Bacteroidales bacterium, assembly GCA_024694675.1. GTDB lineage: Bacteria > Bacteroidota > Bacteroidia > Bacteroidales > UBA932 > Cryptobacteroides. The sequence continues at coordinate 15,432 of JAILJO010000082.1, forward strand.
TCTTTGTCCGGCTACAAGACACTTTTTTTCTGTGCCACAAACCACTTCATCATTCCACACGATGTGGTTGGTGCCATTTTCTATGCCGAGGCGCCTGCAGGCGCGTGCCGGGAGGGAGGAGCGATGCGACGACCGGGAGGCACCGGCCGGAACGTCAGTGGAGGGCGCATTCCCCCTGACAGGGGGATGTCGCGTCAGCGACAGGGGGTTAAGATAGCAGCGCGAACTTAGTTCGCGCATGCTCCACAAAAAAATCCAGCCGCGTCAGCGACTGGACTTTTTTGTGGAGCATAGGACTCCGTTTGTGGAGATAAAGAATCCGAAACATCATGTTTGATTATCAAACACTTACGCGGCTATTTTATGGGGCCATCTTTACAAAGGTTACAGGTTGGTACCTATAAAATGTCTCTGCCATGTCTCTGGTAGAGACATGCGAGTTCGATTCCAAAACACTCCACCCCCGAAATATAGGTTCGATTTACCGCTGGTGAATTGAACTTTCTTTATTCCACAAGGCTACAAGGCCGTTTTTGTAACCCATGGTTACAACTTTTGCGCTTTCAAAGAACTGCCAAATCTGCTCTATTTCTATTGGATCTTTCCATAGCAAATATGGCATCGATATCTGGGAAAGTCAAGTTAATTCGACTTTATCTGCTGGACTAAATAATCAGGCGTATCCGCCCCTCAGATTTGACAAAGGTATCCGGGTGCGACATCACCACAGCGTATATCATCTTCCCGTCCACCGGAGCCTTGTCCCAACGGGTAAATAGACCTTGCTCATTAATCTCACGGGCAATCTGCTCAGTTCTCATTCCGTGGCCAGAGGTTGCAAGGGTATACACTATTGCTTCTTCAATTGTCACTTTTCCTTATTCTTGGCGTATTCTCGATACACCCAAGAAGATGCATCGAGCTTTTCTTGATCAGAGAGATTACTTCGGTTGATCATTGAATTTGCGTTGAGCACATCCTCTGTGGTCTTTATCTCCATGGTCTCCCACGGCCGAGACATTCTATCGGCCCATTCTTGAGCCGCCTTGACCGCTTTCTCTGTCTTGCGGTGCTCGTAAACAGCAAAACTAATAATACCCACAAGGAGGACAATAGCAATTATGCCAGCAATCCTGGTTGAATTATTTTTCTGTTCAGTTTCCATATTAACCTATTTCCAGCGTCTATTTTGTTCAGTTTGCGCAGGCCCATATCCGGCAGCTGCCGCTTTATCAATCCAATATTTCCCCGTAACGGGATCGGCCGGAACGCCCATCTTACCATCCACAAGAATGACCCCGTATTGGAACATGCTAAAAGAGGCATCATGCTCATTTCCGTCAGCTTCATCTGCACCCTTCTTTAACCACAGCAGTCCCTTCTTAGAATCGTACCAGGGCTTATCTTGCATAAGAAGCGCAAGCCCATACATAGTTTTGGCTTGTGGAAGATCATACCCCGCTAAATTTTCAAGCATCTTAAGTGGCTCAGCTGCTTCAGCAAGTGTTTTTGCTGCCTTCAGAGCTGATAAAATACGCTTGTTTAGCTGGCTAAAGATTTCGGTAAACTCTTTAGCCTCCATGTGGGTCATTGGAGAACGAGGATCTTTCATTAGAAGTTCTCTTCAAGATAATTATATAAGTCTGCAAAATCTTTGTGAGAAAGATTAAGGGCTCCGCGAGGGGCCATCTTCATACCGTGTTCCATAAGATTGGCAAGTCCCATACGGTCGGAGGTGGATTCTTTTGTGATCCGCAGTTTGGCAAAGCGATTGTGCTCTTTGGACTGCTCAAAATCTTTTGGATCGACATAGAACTCAATCTCGACATCCATCTCCGGATTATACTTCATGTCATGTTCCTCTACCACAAACTTATATCGGACTGCACTATCCGGACTGGAACAATAGATGTATCCCGTATCTCCTTTTTGGAAATTAAAATACTGCGTCCAATAGACAATGCCATACTTTTCATAGCATCCAGCAAGATCGAAATACTTGCTGTTGGCAGGGATCATCCATGCTTTTTTATCGCTTCTGGTAGGGGTCGTGTGATTACCTTTGCTTACCGGAGCATCTCCCATGATGGCTTTTTTATGCACTTCTTCAATCTCGGCATCATCAAGCATGAGGGCGACATCTCGGAAAATATCAAGAGCGACCTCAGGGGTCACATTGAAGAACTCCCGATTATCCCTAATACGAAGTTTAGTAAACCGCTCAATATAGCGATGAATCAGACGCTCTGCCTCAGAATACTTAGTGGTCTTCAAGGTGGCATAAACTTCAAAAGGAAGGGGTACAGAGGTGTTGTCCAGCTCGCTGACGCGCTGTTCAACGGTACGGGAACTCTTTCCAATTTTCACCCAATTATCCCTAAAGCTGGGGTTGGTGAGAATATAGACATATCCGGGTTCTTTCATATTTTAATAATCTGATCGTTCAACAATTTCTCCAAGATTATAAACAACGACAGCAGCAGGGAACTGGCGGCCATCCGCCATCTGAACAAAAACCTGCTTGTCGCCATCGAGGTAGAGTTCCACATTAGAATTCTCTACATTGACAACAGCATAGGGGCGTTTCCCCGTGTATGCTCCGGTAAGGAGCCGGAGTTGATCGTATTTAATTGGCTCCATAAGGATCTCGCTGGCTGTTGCCGGAATATCCTCGAATCGCTCATATGTAACCCCGTCTGCAACGAAATAAACCAGCTGGCGATATGTGGTGGGTCTGACCTCTCTCTGTTCGAAATCTTTCTGTCCAGAGATAATAGCATCGAAGAAGTCCTGCTTTATAGAAAGCGTAAGGCACTTTTTTGTATCGATTTTCTCCTTCAAGCCATAGGCAGGGCCTTCGGGCTCGCTTAAGACTCCAGCCGATGACTGCTCGTTGTGGCGTTTCATGATTCGCTCATATTCAGTGAGGTATCCGCCATTGTCGATTAGCTTACGGACGGAAGACTGAAGCTGGGCAGCAAAAGCCTTGTCCGTCTTGTACAGCTTGTATAGATCCATATCAGACCTACGCTTTTCTGCCATGATCTTATCGAACAGCTTCTCATAAAACCATGCCGTGGCCTCGGCATCCGGATTACCAAGAATTTGCTTTCGGAAACTTGGACTCTCCGCTATGGATTTGGCGAGGCTCACCAACTTCAGCTTCTGGTCTTCAGGAGTGCTCTTCCATCCATCAAACCAGCGTTCATTGAACACCTTGATAATCTGGTCGAGCAAATCCTTATCAGGCTCAGTGGCACCTCCGGATACCATCGTAGGGGCAAGAGGATTTATCTCCGCTTCCTCCTCGTCCAGCTGAATGGGCTGATCGAGCTGAGTCCTACGGAGTCCATATGTGCTGAGGTCGATGGAATCCAGCAAGTCCTTAAGTTCATCCCGACCGGGCACATCAACCTTGAGCTCCGGGATAAGATAACGAAGGAACCAGAACAACTCTTCCCAGTTGCGATTTTCGTACGGGAGAATGGCGGCAATGCGAGAGTATATCTTGACGAACTGTTTTGCCTTAACTTTGAAGTCGATCTTAGTATCATTATCCCAGCCAAGAGATGTATTGAAACGCTCTGCTGCGGTATCTATGACATATGCCCATTTATCTGGCTCTTCTCCTGTGAAGTACAGATAAATGAACTGCGCCACTTCCTCGGCATCGAACACTCCGTATTCAAGAAGGGTTCCCCGGAGTTCGTTGAGCACATTTACATTGGTAGGCCCCGTAAGAGTAGTAGCAGTATAGAAGGGGTCGAATGATGCCTTAATTTCATCGGCAGTATTGAAGAAGTCGAGTATAAAGAGGTCTTCACTCTCTTTATTTAATTCATCCGCGCAGCGGTTGAGTCGAGAAAGAGCCTGAACAGCGGTTACGCCACCCAGCCTCTTGTCCACATACATAGCACAAAGCTTCGGCTGGTCAAATCCGGTAAGGTACTTGTTGGCCACCACCAGAATTCGGTTCTCGTCCTTCTCAAATTCTTCAGCCAACTTAGCTTCGGTTACATTGTTAATCCCGACTTCGGTATAATCGACACCATCAACTTTCTTTGATCCGGAGAATGCAATGAGTACATTATACGGAAGGTGGTCTCTTTCGATGAGCTCCTTGATTGCAAAATAATAGCGTATGGCGCATTCAATATCTTGAGTGGCCACCATCGCCTTAGCCTGTCCCTTGAGCTTCTTTGCCCGGAAAACTTTTCCGTCAAAATGTTTGAGCATCACCTCCGCTTTTATCGCAATGACTTCCGGATCCCGTTCTACATGACGCTTTAGAAGAGACTGAGCTCGCTCTTTGTCATATAGAGGATTATCCTCGATGGCCTTGGTAATCTCGTAATAACTTCTGAATGTAGTATAATTGAACAGGACATCCATGATGAAGTGCTCCTCAATGGCCTGCTTCATGGAATACAGATGGAAAGGACGGAATTTACCATCCGGACGCTCCTGCGTACAGAAACGCTCAAAGGTTTCCCTCTTCGGGGTAGCCGTAAACGCAAAATAAGAAGTATTTGGACTCATCTTGCGCTCTTTCATCATCTTTTCGATGAGATCGTTGATATCCTCCAGATTCTTCTCATCGGCATCTTCAGTAATGTCTTTCGCGTCCTTGTATGTCGTAGCATTCAACTTGTCGGCTGCGATGCCGCTTTGGGAAGAATGTGCTTCATCGATGATAACCGCAAAATTGCTGGAGGACATATCGGATATGGCTCCGCAGATGAAAGGAAACTTCTGAATCGTGGTGATAACAATGCGTTTCCCTTGTTCGATGGCATCCTTCAGCTCTTTTGAACTGTTCGCATGGGCGATAATCTTCTCTGAGCCACCAAAGGCAGAGATATTTTTATGGATCTGAGAGTCCAGGAGCCGCCTGTCCGTCACAACAATAATTGTGTCAAAGAGCGATGTCTCAATACCACGACTTCTTTTTGCATTCCTGGTCAACGGAGTCACGCTTGTTAGACGGTAAGCAAGCCATGTAATGGAGTTGGACTTGCCGGAGCCAGCAGAATGCTCTATGAGGTATCTTTCGCCAACCCCCTTTTCGCTAACATCGGCAAGCAGCTTGGATACAGCATCCAGCTGGTGATAACGAGGGAAAATTAGCTTCTTTGCATTCTTGAGGATATGCGCTACTTTCCTTCCAGTCTTGGCTTCGCCATAATCGACAAGCGCATAATTCAGGATGATATCTGCAAGAGAGTCTTTTTGGAGAACATCCTCCCAGAAATAGGCCACTTTGTACTTACCTTCTTCTGCCGCGGGATTACCAGCTCCCATTCCGTCCGGGAGGCCCTTGTTGAATGGCATGAAAAAAGTTTTCTCTTTCGCAAGGCAGGTGGTCATGTAAACCTCGTTCTTATCCAAAGTGAAATGGACAAGGCATCGGCCAAACTTTAGGAGCGGATCCTTGGGGTCTCGGTCTTTCTTATACTGTTCCTTCCCATCAACGCGTGCTGTCTGTCCCGTCCACGGATTTTTAAGTTCCATTGTGATGATGGGGAGGCCATTTACATAGATAACCATGTCTATCTCATATCCAGCATGCAGAAAAGAATATGTCTGCTGGCGGGTGACACTGAACTGATTCTTGACATATTTCTCCTTGGAAGCCTCGCTGTCCGATGCGGCAGGTCGGGGGTAGAGAAGCTGAAGATGAATATGCTCCACCTCAAGTCCATGCTTGAGGACTTCGAGCGTACCATGAGATTCAATATATCTATAAAGCTCATTCTCGACTTTCGTACGGTAATTCCCATCAACCAGCTCGTTAAGTTGATCCTGCTGGGTGCCCTCAAGGAATGACCAAAGTCTGCGCCTGTCGATGCAGAGTTTCTTGTCAAAGTCCTCCGGTTTGCCCCAATAGTATCCAGCCCCACCGGGAATCTGGTCATCAATGTCTGGATACAGCTCAGGATGCGCCTTGCGCTCTTCGAGTGTACTTCCTGTGAGAGCTCTCTCGATTAACCATTCGAAAGCCTGCTCGTTTGTTGCCGCTATGCTCATGATACTTTGATTTTTCCAGTTACTACATCGTTAATAATGATGCGCTTGCGCTCTTGAAACAGCTCTATATTTTTCTCGCATGCCGCAATTCCCTTGGCAATTTGAGCCGTCTTATCCGATATATAGTCGAGAATAGGTTGCTGTTCTTCTTCGGGTGGAAGAATAAAGGGGATCGCTTTCATTGAGTCGGGATCCAAATCCCACTGCCCAATTCTAATCCCTTTTGAATACTGCATAAAGAAATGAGTGTATGCCTTGCATCGTATGGCAGTAGAGAAGAATAACTTGTTGCCAATGTTATTCAACTTGCAGGTAAAATAAGCAGGACTCACTATACCATCATAATCGGATAGGCCATACGACCCTTGCCAGGATTTCATTTTATTGATAACGAAATCTCCTATACAGACATGCTTATACCCGCTAAGATCATCAGGGATGAAATTATGATTTTCTTCAATATCGTAGCTGCGCATTATAACGCCTTGCTCCCTTGTGACGGATAAAAGAGTCGCATTCGGGTACCCTTTTTCCGAGAAGAGGGTCAGAAAATTTCTGAGATGTTTTAATTCCCAATGCGCAGGGATCTTACCAATCCACTCAATCCCACTTTCTTTCATTGGGGCATTGGGGTTAAGCCCTTTGGTAACGGCATTCTGGATGATGATTTGCTTGCGTTCGTTGAGAAGATCAATCATCCGCTGCTGTTGTGCTATGGCTTTGTCAATTTCGTCAAAGCATGTATCAATGAAAGATACCATAGCATTTTGATCTTCAACAGGGGGTACAGGCAAATAAAGCTCCCTGAAATCCGCGAATCGAAAGTCCGTAGACCTCTCTCTAATTCCCTTAGCCAATGAAAGAATAAAACCTGAATACGCAAGGTTCCTCAAAAGATACGCATAAAAGAAAGGGTTAATACCTTCTTTTATCGGAGTACAAACCGCATATACAGGCGTTGATTTTCCATCGGAATCTGAGACCCCGATTGCACCAGCAAAAGCATCCATGTTGTGAATTACAAGGTCGCCTTTACGAATGCCCTGATAGCCATTCTCTTGCGTGGCGTTTGTAAAACCTTCTGTTCGTCTATTTTTGCGAAGAGTAACCTGTCCATCTCTAAAACAAGTAACAATGTCATCCTCTTTGCGTACGGGACGCTTTTCCTCTTTGAAGAGCCACTTGGCCTTAAAGATACTCCAAGATTGGGGTATCTCCGGAATATAGTATACTCCGCTTTCTTTATATTTCTCGTACCTTACCATTACTTCTGAATTCCAAGGAGTTGATTAATGAACCCCTCGCTCTTACTATCAAGTTTGAGAATCTCTGCAGTATTCTCGTCCAGCGTTCTAAGCGGAGTGGCGTGGTAGAAATACTTATTGAACGAAATCTCGCATCCGATGACGGTCTTTGGAAGATTAATCCATGCGTCAGCTACATAAGGACGGACTTCTCGGTCGAAGTATGCGAGAATATCTTCCTTTACCGGGATGTTCTCTGAGTCACGGATATCTGAGTCGCTCTCGTATTCGAGATATTCATGGCCATGTGGAATAAAACCGTAATCGGCTATCTTATCAATGGGGACATTGTAATTATTAATTAATTCTGTGATTGCCGATGAGTTCGATTTGTGCACCTTCTTGATGACAGGTTTCGCATCTTCATCCCGGAAGGAAACCGCCATCATAATAGATTTAATCTGCCCAGCAGAAAGCTTCTCTCGCAAAGACTTTGCAGCTTTGCTTACTTTCTCGGAGAAAATATTGAAATCCTTGTATTCATCAGTGCCCACCAGATCCATCAGTTGGAGACCAGCCTTAACAAGAGATTTGCGCTCCTGCCACTTTAGCGGAGAAACAAGTGATGAAAATTGCTTGTTTGTTAGTTCAATTCCTTCCTTGGAAAGGTGTTCTCTCACTCTTTCAATTTCCTCATTGGAGAGTCTCTCGACACTGTTGCCAAATTCATCAGCCATCCACTTAGTAATGTCATATTGAGACTTATCGTACAACAAGTCCTGAACGGCTTCCTCGCTGAATTTGCTCCGCAGCCTAAGAGGACGCTCCACAATTACATGGTTGAAACGGAAATCGTCATTATCAAAAATTTTAGCCACCAACGGGGAGGCATCATCGGCATCTTTTGACCTATATTTCAAGTAGAGGCCTGTTATCATCTCAACATCTCTGGGACTGAATTCGCAATTCTTCTCTCCAAGATTTTTGCGCAATCTCTGGAAACACTGAGATGCATCAATTAACATCACATGGCCTTTTCGCTTATCCTCCTTCTTATTGGTGATGATCCAACAGTAGGTAGTTATTCCGGTATTGTAGAAAATGTTATTCGGAAGCTGGATAATAGCATCTACGAGATCGTTCTCGATGAGGTAGCGTCTGGTATTGCTCTCTCCGCTTCCGGCATCTCCGGTAAATAGCGAGGAGCCGTTATGAATAGATGCAATGCGGCTTCCTTGAGGCTGCTCAGACAATGATTTCATTTTAGAAATCATGTCAAGGATGAAGAGAAGTTGTCCATCGCTGGTGCGAGGGGTGCAATCCAAAATCTTCTTCTCTCCTGCAAAGTCCTGAAGTTCCACTTCAAAGCGCGAGTCCAGCAATTCCTTGCCATCGAAAAGGTGCTCCGCCTCGGTCTTCCATGATTTCCCATAGGGAGGATTCGTAAGCATGTAGCCAAAGTGAGCATTGCCATGAGGATTCCCGTCAAGGGTGTTGCCATTGACAATACCATCTGCATCCACATTCTTGATAATAAGGTCGCTTTTACAGATGGCGTAGGTCTCCGGATTAAGTTCGGTGAGGTTAATGCTAATCGCCTCAATAGGGAAATTAATGCCGTATTCCGGTTCTGTCAAATATTCTGTTGCCTCTGTCATCATACCTCCGGATCCGCCAGCAGGATCATAGAGCGATATAATCTTAGGAAGGTTGTCCTTGACAGGATCAAATACCAGGTGACACATGAGGTCGATAACCTCGCGGGGCGTGAAGTGTTCACCCGCTTCCTCGTTGTTCTCCTCATTGAATTTCCGGAGCAGCTCCTCAAAAACATATCCCATCCCAATATTGGTGAGCGCGGGGAGGGAAAGGCCTTCTGGATCTTTGACTTCTGTATTGGTAAGATTAATGTGAGGGTCTGTGTATTTTTGAATAAGCGATATAAGTCGATCTTTGTCAGCAAGCTTTCTGGCCTTTGTATAGAAGTCAAATGCCAAAAGGACATCCTTGACATTAGAGCTGTAACCGTTAAGATATTCTACGAAATTATCGTGGTTGATATTGTTGTCATTTTTAGCCTCTGAAAGTAGACGCTTGAGCGTCCACTTGCTTGTATTATAATAAGACAACCCGGTGATCTCACTGAGGGCATCTTCATCAACATCCGCAAAACCAGCCTCGTGCTCTTCGGTGATTTCCATGAGCACATCTTCCTTGGTGGGTTCCAGCAGGGCATCGAGCCTGCGGAGAACAAACATAGGAAGGATTACATCCCGGTATTGTCCTCGGAGGAACACATCTCGAAGAACATCGTCAGCAATTCCCCAGATGAAACTGACGAGCTTGCCATGTACTCCAGCTAATTGAGCAGTATTTTTCATTATTTAGTGTTTTGTCGCGATTATAAGAGAGTACCATCTATAAAATACACATCCGCCCATATGGGAAAAGATATTTATGTCGCATGATAATCCTTAATCGCCAAATTTAACAAATTTTGCTCTGTCTACCTAATAAAATTAATGGAATCAGCAACTTCCAGCTTTTCTTTAAAAAACACAAAAAGTACAAATGTAATCCTTGATTGTGCTACAATCTGGCACAATCGAGAATTAACTTTGTATTACTAACAAAAAAGCACAAAGACTTTTAATCTATTAAAAACAATGACAGAATTCCCTAAATGCCGTTTTCTTGAGACGGTTCAGAAGATGCCCCCAGAAGAAATTTGCCCGGAAGATTTGCGAACACAGTATGAAGAATTCATTTCTATTGTGCAAGCTTATCTTTGCGGGCAGACTTATTTTGAGGTTTATGACACA
>JAILJO010000091.1 GCA_024694675.1 Bacteroidales bacterium
CGTGAGATGTTCAAGAAGGCCGTTGCCGGCGGTTACGCCATTCCCGCATTCAATTTCAACAACATGGAGCAGCTTCAGGCTATCATCATGGCCGCTGCAGAGACCAAGTCCCCGGTTATCCTCCAGGTATCCAAGGGCGCCCGTAACTATGCAAACCAGACCCTTCTCCGCTATATGGCAGAAGGTGCAGTTGAGTATGCAAAGGAACTGGGTTGGGAGAACCCCCAGATCTGCCTTCACCTGGACCACGGTGACAGCTTCGAGACCTGCAAGAGCTGCGTAGACATGGGCTTCAGCTCCGTCATGATTGACGCTTCTTCTCTTCCTTATGAGGAGAACATCGCCCTCACCAAGAAGGTTGTTGACTATGCACACCAGTTCGATGTAACCGTCGAGGCAGAACTCGGCGTCCTCGCAGGTGTTGAGGATGAGGTTTCCGCAGCGGAATCCCACTACACCAAGCCGGAAGAGGTCATCGACTTCGCAACCCGCACCGGATGCGACTCCCTGGCAATCTCCATCGGCACCAGCCACGGCGCATACAAGTTCACCCCTGAGCAGTGCACCCGTGACCCCAAGACCGGCAAGCTCATCCCGCCGCCCCTTGCATTTGATGTGCTTCATGAGATTGAGAAGAAGCTCCCCGGCTTCCCCATCGTCCTCCACGGCTCCAGCTCCGTTCCTCAGGAGTATGTTGACATGATCAACGAGCTCGGTGGCAAACTCCCGGATGCAGTAGGTATCCCCGAGGAGCAGCTCCGCGAAGCCTCCAAGAGCGCCGTTTGCAAGATCAACATCGACTCCGACAGCCGTCTTGCCATGACCGCCGCCGTCCGCAAAGTCTTCCACGACAAGCCCGGTGAGTTCGATCCCCGCAAGTATCTCGGCCCCGCCCGTGACGAGATGAAGAAACTGTACATCCACAAGATTGTGAACGTACTCGGCTCCAATGGCAAGGCTTAAAAGTATACCGGTTTAGTACTGGTAAAGCAACAGATGGCCCGTTCCCACGCCCGTGGTGACGGACCATTTTTCTTTTAAGTCCTTGGTGAAGCAGTAGAGGGTGCTGTCCCCGGTGAAGGAGGCATCGGCAATGAAGATGTCCTGGGTGAGAGGATTCACCAGGAGGCAGTAGGGATATCCAACCCTGGCGAGGTCTGTGCCGGCAAAGTGGATGGTCTCCACCTTCTCCGTGGCGGTGTCTACCTTGTAGAGGCAGAGGTCATAGCCATATGTCATTTCCTCATTGTTGCCAACGGCATATAAGGTATTGCCGGAGAGGGTTATCTTGTCTGCATGGACACCTTCGATGACCTTGCTGGTACCGTCAGGTTTCAGTGAAACAAGTGCCATTGGGGCCGATATGCTCTGGACCCAGTTGCCGCCTCCGTCCTGGCTCCAGGTGGATTCACCGTAGGTCGATATCCATAACTTATCCTCGCTCTTCCGCATCATATTAAGGTTGGATACCGGAAGCTCGATACTCTTCTCAATCTTGAAAGAGGTAAGGTTTATCACGGTGACGCGGTTGTCGTGGACGTAGTTGTATCCACCGCTGTTTGCAACGTAGAGTTTATTGTCAAGGATGGCAAGGCCTTCCGGCTGATATCCAACTTCGATGGAGCCCAGGGTGTTGTCCTTAAGGTCAAGACGATACACCTTCCCGTTCACGGGATCTCCGCCGTAAACGGCTGCTCCGTAAGAGCTTATGTATGCGAAGTTTTCGTCCGAAACCATGCTTCTGGGGCATTCTGCATCAAGGCGGACTACTTCTTTAAAGGTATTGCCCTTGAAGCCTACAATCTGGTTGGACCCGTTGAGAGGGACCCAGATGAGGCCGCCAGCGTAATCGATGTCGTTTCCTGTGTTGCCTATGCCCTGGGTTACTCCGGGGTTGGCCTGGCCGAAGATATCGGCATAATATTTCTTACCTGTAAGGTCAAGGAGGTCAAGTGTGGACATGTTGGGGTAAGCGCCCTCGTTAAGAACAAGGAGCCTGAGGCCGGACACTGATCCATTGTCACCTACTTCTACATCGATACCCGTGAAACTGTCAAGTTCCGAGGTGTTTTCAATTTTGACGCAAGCCGCTGCGACTAGCGCCGCGCTGAAAACCAGCAGTGATAACTCTTTCATAGAGGTGTTTATTGATGAAGTGCAAATATACGCAATCTACAGCGTAATGGCAACGGTTCCCAGCACATTTATGCCGGGCATGGGGTAGCCCTGGACTATCTGATACTGTTCGTTAAGGATGTTGCGGAGGTCTAGGGAGAGGGAGATTCCTCGACTGCGCTCGGAATGACAAGCAGAATGCCAGGAGAGGGATGCGTCCCAGGTGGTCCATGGGGCAAGGCGGTATTCCGGGCGGGTGCTGGCGGCCGTGAGGCGGGCTCCGGTGAGGAAGCCACGGATGTCCAGGCGGAATGCGTCTATGGCGCCGAAAAGATTGAAACTGGCGCTGTGAAGTGAGATGTAGGGTATCTGGAATGTGTTTCCGTCCTCCCGTGCCCACTGGAAGGAATACCGGGCCGTGAGGCCGAGGGCTTTCTTCCAGGAGACATGGGCATGGATCTCATCGCCCCAGATCTTTACCTTACCTATATTATACATACTCCAGCGGAATAGGCTGCCGTTGGGGACAGCTATGAGTTTATCCGTGACGCGGTTGTGATAAAGTTCCTCATTGGCGCGGAAATGCCACGGGCCGTAGCTGCGGTCCCAGCACCAGCGGGCGCTGAATTGCCACACTTTTTCCGGGAGCAGGGTGCGTGAGGTAACGTTGGTATAGTAAAGGTCGTTGAACGAAGGCAGCCTGCAGGAGCGCTTCACTACGCCGCCGAACTGCCAGTCCTGCCGGGGGTGCCAGTCCAGGAGGAATGCCGGGGAGAGGAACCGGTAGCCATCGTCAGTTGCCTGGTACTGGAGAGTTGCCGATGCCCTCCAGGGGTCTTTAAGTACGGCGGCGGAACCGGCGGCGAAAAGGGTGCTCCGGCGGGCGTCAATCTTGGATTCCAGGGCCTCATGCTGGGCGTCAACAGCGGCGCCAAGATGCAGCCAGGGCATCACCTGCCAGCCAAGGGATGTGGAAAGATACGTGCTTTGGAGGTCATAGTTCCACTGAGCGCTCACGGAAGGGTCAAGCTCCGATATGTCAAGATACTCCAGGATGTCGCGGGAGTATCGTGCCCTGGCAAGGAGTTTCAGCCGCGGCGTCAGTTCCTGCGTGCCGGAAGCCTGAAGGCTGTAGGACCTGTCCGCCTGACGGTCCAGGGACATGGGATAATCCTTGGACTGCTTGTAGACAGGACCGGGAATACCGCGTTCTGAATCATACATTCTGGCGCTAAGGTGATATCGGCCTTTCTCTGGCGTGTACCACAGCCCTCCGGAGGCCTTGAAGGCCTTGAAGTCGCCGTTCTCGCGGGTCATGGTAGTATCATAGCTTGCTCCTGAAACATGGAATAGATATTGGCCCTGCGAGTGATCATAGCCCATTCTAAGTCTGCCGGAAAGCCTGTTTCCAAGTCTTCCTTCGTGGCTGATTACCGGGGAAAGTGTTCCAAAGGAGCCGCCACGAAGCCTCATAGTGGTCTTTCTGCCACGCGGAGCTGCAGTCTCCAGATGCAGGGAGTTGGCACTGCCATATTCCCTGGCGCTCTGCAAAAGCTCTGACTTCTGGCCGGTATAGAGTTCTATGGTTTCCAGATCTTCCGTGTCCAGACGCCCCAGGTCCGGCTGCATATTCTGAGCATTGTCTATGGGCACCCCGTCCATAAAAATGGCCGTGTGGGCACTTCCAAGGCTCCTTACATTCACGGTCTTGAGCCCGCCTGCCCCGCCGTAGTCACGCAGTTGCACGCCGGAGAAGTCCCGGATGGCATCGGCCACACTGACAGAGCGCTCCAGCACTTCCCGTGACGCCTTCTCCACCGGCGGTGATATACGCCTTGCCGCACTCACCACGGACGCGTCCAGCGTGTCCGGTACCTGAATCATCAAAGCTATGGCGGCTGCAAGAATCATGGGACGATACTAAATCCATTCAACGTCACCAACGTCCAAAACCCTTTCTTCGTTGCCCCAGTTTCCGGAGTATGTGAACTGATATCCTTTCAGCTCTGCCGGGATTCTGTCAAGGAAACAAAGCCACTTGCGATAAAGATGCTATTAACAAGCCTGTAGTAATGACCCGCAAATAGCAGTTTTTACTGCTTCTCCATGTTGAAACGGTCCATGTTGGTGTACCTGATTTCAA
>JAILJO010000143.1 GCA_024694675.1 Bacteroidales bacterium
AGATGTAGTTGAGAAGCAGCAGAAGCTGAACGAAAACCTCATGGAGGAAATGTCGCGCCTCATACAGGAGAAGGAACTGTTTTTGAGGAAAGACCTTCGCGTTGCCGATATCGCCCAGGAAATGGCCACAAACCAGACTTACGTGAGCATCCTTGTGAACAACATCTCCGGAGACAATTTCGCCACCATGATTGGCGGATATCGCATCCGTTATGCCCAGAAGCTCATGCGTGAGCACCCGGAAATGGTCCACGCAGACATTGCAGAGGCCTCCGGCTTCGCCTCCCGAACAGCTTTCCTCCGCACCTTCAAGGCCCAGACTGGCCTCACCCCCACGGAATGGAAGGCGCAGGAAGGAATCGAATGATAATCAAAACATTAATCAATATGAAAAAGTACTTTTCAATTCTTGCAGCCCTCGCGCTATTTTCGTCATGCGCCGACTTGTTCGGTCCTGACGATAATTTCCCTGAGAATTATTATGTTGAGTGGAATTACGAATCCTGCAAGGCATACCTCAGTGAACATAACCTGTGGCGTCCAGCGGATTCTGCAAGCAGTATGACCTGGAATCTGGCCGGGATAACGGAAAAGGGTGAATATGAATGGGTGCAGGGACCGGAAGTAAAACACGTTGGCAGTTCCTACGAGTTCACAATGCCCGTCACAACAGGATCAAAGTTAGGAAATGCATGTCTAACCATCAAACCGGACGTAGACATTGTTACCGATCCAAACAAGAGGTACGACCTCATGTATACGTCTTGGACATCAGTTTTTGACGAAAAAGCGTCCATAGATTCAAAGTTCTATGACATTCCACCCAAAGACGGTCAACCTATGGGCTGGGACTTTGGCACCGGCTTTACCCCGCAGGGTATTATCTCTCGTGGTGGCGCAGAGTTGTCTAAAGTTTATAACAAGCCCTTACTGCTTCAGTTTAATTTCTCGAATGTTCCTGCCGGCACCATAATCCGCATCAAGGACATTACCATCAGGGAGTACCGTTATTGGGGCGAATGGGAATGAAAAAGATACTGACAATCTGCGCCATGATGCTGGTGGCATCAACTGCCCTGGCGCAGGGAAGATACCAGATGAAATCCGGCATTGCCAAGACTGTAACCACGGTGGGTGACAGCAAGACGGAAGCCACACAGTACTGGGACGATTACGGCGCCATGGAGAGCCTTAAGCAGAGGATGGATATCCCGGGACTGGTAAGTTACGACTACTATACCATCACCAAGGGAGACAAGGCGTGGTTCGTGACTGATACGGACGGGAAGAAGGCCTCAAAAGTGTTCCAGAACCCCACTCCAGACCTGAATTTCCTAAACATCACGCCTGCCGTCGAAGAAAAATACAACATCAAGGACTTCGGCGGGGAGACCTTCTTGGGCAAGCCCTGCAAGAAGTACACTTACGAGACCACCCAGAACCGAAAGAAGGGCCTTTGGACGGTTTGGGTATACAAAGGACTCATCCTCAAGAGCATTTGCCTGCTTGGAAAGCGTGAGAGCGTAATCGAGGTAGTTGAACTCAAGGAAAACGTTCCGGTGCCGCCGGAGGTGTTCGACATACCGTAAAGTAGTAATTAAAGATTCCGGGTCAAGCCCGGAATGACGAAAAAGGAGCCTAGAATGATGCTATGGCTCCTTTTTCTGCGTCATATACCAGCCAGTTGGGCCCGGTGATCCAGTCTCCAAGCAGCAAAAGCCTGCCTGCGGGCTCGACGGGCATGTCGACGCGGGCGTGGTAGTGGCCGAAGATGAAGAAATCCGCACCGCCCTTGAACTTGGAGCACCATTTCCATAGGCGCTCGTCCTTGCCGCGGAAGAAGTAGCTGACGTTCTTGGCCAGGCGGGATTTCCTGCTCCAGCCGTTGCCCAGGGAAAATGCAATGCGCGGGTGAAGGGCGGAGAAACACTTCTGCAGAAAACGGTTGTGGAAAGCCCATTTCATGAGCTTGTAGCCGTAATCCCCCGGCCCAAGGCCGTCTCCGTGGCCAAGGCAGAAGCGTTTGCCGCCGATGGTTGTCACGTACGGCTGCTCCAGGACAGTCATTCCAAGCTCACGGAAATAGCTGTAGGCCCAGATATCGTGATTGCCGGTAAAGAAATATACCTTCACGCCGGCGTCCATGAGGTCCATGAGCGCAGCAAAAACCTTAACATAGCCCTTGGGCACCACATCCTTGTACTCATACCAGAAATCCCAGATATCTCCAAGGAGGTACAGCGCCTCCGTTTCCTCTGCAGGGATACCGCGCAGGAACTCCACAAAACGGGCTTCCCGGCGTGCGGGATCCTGCACCTGGAGACCCAGGTGGACGTCGGAAACGAAGTATGTAAGGTGCTTACTCACGCAAATATAAACAGCGCTATTGCCACCAGCAGACAGTAAAGTGCAAACCAGGTAAGCTTGGCCTTGCGGACGATGGAAATCATGACCTTGCAGGCGAAAAGACCGCTAAGGAAAGCCGCCACAAAGC
>JAILJO010000040.1 GCA_024694675.1 Bacteroidales bacterium
AAGACCTACGACGGCACCCAGACCGGCAGCCAGCACAACTATTACTATCCTTTCATCTCGTTCACGAAAAACCGTCCTGACAGGCGTCTTGACCATATTATTTTCAAGAACTCGGAGTCGCAGAGTGTTACCCCTACCTCGTACAGGACCGTCCGAAGGACGTATGTGGCAGAAGATGATAATACCTGGTGCCCTTCAGATCACCTCGCCGTGGTCGCGTATATGACTTTCGACTAGTAATCCATTTTACCCCCTGCGCCCTGACCGGCGCCCGGGGTACCAATACGGAGATTTCTCGACGTTGCTCGAAATGACAATCTCCCACGCTCTTTGACATACTGCTTACCGCAAAAAATCATTTTTGATTCTTGTTCTGAAGGTAATTATTTGCTATTTTTGTAATGGTCGGTCATTCAAGCAATAACCGTCTGTTTAATATGAGCAATAATAGAATAAGATTGTTTGAGGGTTTTAAGATTCGGTATTCCTGGGAGGAAGATTTTGGGGAATGGTTTTTCTCTGCAGTTGATGTGTGCAATGCTCTTGCGGAATCTGCCAGCAAGGACCCTGGCGCATATTGGCGCAAATTGAAGCAGAGACTCATAGCTGAGGGAAGTGAAGTCGTGACAAATTGTCACGGGTTGAAATTGAAAGCGTCAGATGGGAAATATAGAGCTACAGATTGCTTTACAACTAAGGATACACTGCGATTGATTCAATCCATACCGTCCCCGAAGGCAGAGCCGTTCAAACTTTGGCTTGCTCAGGTTGGAAGTGACCGTTTGGATGAAATCGCAGATCCTGAAAAAGCAATTCTGCGTGGGGCTGAATACTATCGGGCTAAAGACAAACGATATTACCAAGGCTTGGAGTGGAATGTCGGTCTCAACCTACAAGAAACTGAAGGGGTTGAAGAAAGAGAACCTTCGGGACAACATGACCAATTTGGAGTTGGTCTTGAATATGCTCGCTGAAGTATCCACAACATCTCTATCCAGAACCAGAAAGCCGGCGACGTTTGAAGAGAGCCGGATTATAGCGCGTGAGGGTGGATCTGTTGCAGGAAATGCCCGTGCAGATATAGAAGGCCGTCTTGGCCATTCAGTCATCTCTAAACTCAATGCCAAGGATAAACCTTTATTGGAAGTTCAGCAATCGATTGACGAACAAAGCGAGTAATCGTAGATATTAATCAAATCTTTGTGGTAAGCAGTACGTAGAAAGGCGTGCTGCTTTTTTACGCTCTTTGACATACTGCTTACCGCAATTTTTAAGGGATTACTCTTTGTGAGAACAAAGACAATTATTATATTTGCATTGTCTCTGGTTCTCCATCCACGATCAAATGGAACTGTTTATTTGTTTATATGGAAAAGGTACGGTTGAGGGTGCAAACAGCTCCGGGATGGACTTTGCGTGATGCCATTGAAACCTTCTGCGAATGGTTTCAAGTGGAGCGTGAACGTGTTTGCATTCTGCGACCGTTTATTCCGCAAAGTGTTTTTTATTATGAGTGATGAGCTGATTCTTGTGCAAAACCTTATCCACGAGATTCGTGGGAAAAAGGTTATGTTGGATTCTGATTTGGCGAGACTTTATGGCGTTGAAACTCGTGCCTTGAAGCAAGCTGTAAGACGCAACATCGGCCGTTTCCCAAACGATTTTATGTTTGAACTGACAATAGAGGAGAGTAACTCAATCTCAACAAGATCACAAATTGTGACCTTGAAAGAATCTGGCAGAGGTCTAAACACAAAGTACAAACCATTTGTGTTTACAGAGCAGGGGGTGGCCATGTTGTCATCTGTTCTTCATAGTGAAACTGCTATTCAGGCAAACATTCGTATCATGCGTGCTTTTGTACAAGTTCGGGAGTACCTTCTTGCCACTTCATCATTATCGTCTGAAGTAAAAGAGTTGAAGGCGAGGGTAGACCTGCTACAACTTCAGCAGGAAGAGAATCTTGAAGCCGTGAATGACCTCTCGGAAGACGTTAGGAAGGACATTGATTCCCTATATCTTGCCATTGGTCAATTGGCTGAAAAGATAGAAGAGAAGAAAAAGAAGCCTATGGCACGTATAGGGTTCAAATAGGACAAGCCATCATGGTAATAAATTGCGGTAGGCAGTACGGTTGAAAAAGCGTGATGTTTTTTTTATATATGGTTTTTATGAAGAAAGTGCTGTTCTACATATTGCTGGTCCTTGCGGCGGCGTCCTGTGCCGGGAATGTCTCGGTAAAGGATTTTGGTGCCGTGGGGGATGGAGTGGCGCTTGATACGGAGGCCATTCAGGCGGCTATTGACCGCACTGCGGAGAAGGGCGGGGGAGTTGTGAGGGTGCCGGAGGGGACGTACCTCTGCGGGTCAATATGGCTCAGGAGCAACGTTGAACTGCATCTGGATGCAGGCGCTGTGATTAAGGGAAGTCCAAATATTGACGATTACTGCAGCGGAGACTGCTGCCCGCAGAATGAAGCGGAGGTGGGGTTTGGAGATTATATCAGCGGAGGTCATTTGATTCTTGGTGTGGGCGTTGAGAATGTGAAGCTCAGCGGGCCCGGGAAGATTGACGGCAATTCTGATGCTTTTATGCTGGATGCAGAGGGCAACCGCTATGCCAAGAAATCCCTCGTTCCGGCGCGGCCGTCCCAGATGGTCTGGTTCGTGGACAGCAAGGATATTATATTAAAGGATATAGAACTGGCAGATTCCCCTTACTGGAGCTGCTTTATCCTCAACTGCGACAATGTGACCATTGACGGCTGTTATGTCCACACACGCCGGAAGGACTATCATACCTTTAATGGGGACGGAATAGACATAGACCGCTCCACGCACGTGAAGGTCACCAACTGCCGTGTAGACACTTCTGACGATAGCATCACCCTCAGGGCCTCGTGCGCCCATCTTCTGGAGAATCCGCAGGACTGCGCCTGGGTGACAGTGGAGAATTGCCATCTGTCCTCCAGCTGCAACGCAGTCCGCGTTGGAGTGGGGGAGGGACACATTCACGATGCCGTCCTTTCCAACCTCACCATCTCTGACACAAACATTGCTTTCAGCGTTGTAGGAGCATACTCCAAGAACGAAACTGGCCCGGATATAGACGGGATTACGTTCAGGGATATCAAGGTCGATGCTCATGAACTGTTCCGCATCCATCACATGCGTTCCAAGTCCTGCTCTATTCACGATATCACTTTTGACGGCATTACCGGCACCGCCCCCAACCTTTGCCGCCTTTGGGCCAGGGAGGCCGCCCCGTTTGAGAACATCGTCCTGAAGGATGTGGATATTGAGGCGGAGTACGAATGTGTCAACGCCCATGTAATTACCCAGGGCGGAATGTTGACGGAGAAAGTCCTCTCCCCGGAGGAACGGGAAATCCGCCGCGGTTACATTGAGGAAGAGAAAAAACTGTTGAACTAGGATATGAAAAGGGCTCTCTACATACTGATTCTGCTGCAGGTGCTGTTTGGCGCTTGCGGGAAGGATGTGGATAAGCCGGGAGGAGGAGGGTATAATGGCAACACGGAGGAGGTTGTGACGGGGCCAATTGCGCTTACGGTAGCAACCTGCAATGTGCTTAAGCCGTCCGGGCGGAGGGAGGAGATGTCGCTGGATACGCCAATCGTCCTGAAGTCCCTGTCAAGGTCCATTATTGACACAGGGGCCGATATCATTGGCTTCAACGAGCTTGATGAGAACTTCATCGGGGGCGGAAAGTATTCCCTGAAAAGTGCCTGCTCAGCAATCAAAGACTTTACGTGGAGCCTGGAATGGCCAAATTCCGTCCACTCCTACGGCCCTGCTACCTATTCTTATGCCAACGGCTTTGCCTTCAACAGTGCAAAGCTCACGCTGGAAGAATCTGGCTACGTCTGGCTCTCGAAGGAAGAAGATGGCGTGTGGTATGTGAAGCCGGAATCTGCCTACCAGAAGGTGGGCAGTCCTGCACGAACCTGCATTTGGGCGCGTATGACACACAAGGCAAGCAAGAAGGAGATTTGGCTGTTTGTGACGCACCTTCCCACGGACTCCCAGGGCGGGTCCTACAACATGGCCGGCGTGGTGAACAGTTTCGCCGCCCACAAGGCCGGGAATGCTCCCGCCATCCTCACCGGGGACATGAACAGTGCGCTGGGATCATCGGCCACCGTCGCCACCTACAGAAGGCTCATCGGCTATTGGCAGGACGGGAATGTTGATGCCACCTGGGGCACCCTGAGCGGGAGTTCCAAGAACTACTACTATACCGCGGAGGTTTTTACAAAGAACCGTCCGGACAGAAGAATAGACCATATTATGACTAAGGGGTGTACGGCTACGGATTATCATCCGGTCATCGTCACATATACCCTTGACGGAACGGCCTGGTGCCCGTCGGACCATCTTCCCATAGTTGCGACAATAACAATAAACTAGAATCATATGAAAAAGTATCTGTATCTGTTTTTGATGCCGTTAGTGCTCACACTCTCCTGTGAGGAGCCGGAACCGGAACCGAAACCGCAGCCTGTGGAGGGAAAGATTACCCTCAAGGGTGAAAGTTCGGCTGTCATTTCAGACGAAGGTGGCAGCAAGCAGGTTGCTTTCAACGCCACATTGGCGTGGACGGCCGCTTCAAGCGAAGGATGGCTTACCGTTGAGCCCAGGAGCGGCGAGGCAGGGGACGTGACCGTTACGCTCAAAGCCTCAGCCAACGCTGATTATGATGCCCGTACTGCCACGTTGACCCTCACCTGCGACAAGGATACCAAGACCATCCAGGTCACCCAGAAGCAGAAGGGCGCCCTGCTGCTTACGGAGTCTTCAATCCCCGTGGCCGCAGAAGGCACAACTGTCACCATTATAGCAAAGGCAAATGCAGATGTGAAGGCCGATATCGATCCCGCGGCCGCCAGTTGGATTACCAATGTTACCACCAAGGGTCTCATAGATTACGAGTTCTTCTTTGAAGTGGCCGCCAATCCGGATGAGACGCCAAGGAGCGGAAAGATTGTATTCTCCAACACCTACGGTAGCGAGACCGTCACAATCCAGCAGGCAGCTCTGGAGGTTGAATACAATGTGTTCGGCCAGGTTACCTGCGACGGCGCAGGCGTTCCCGACGTCCTCATTTCCGACGGTATAGAGATAGTGAAGACCAATGCCCAGGGTAACTACAAGCTGCAGTCCGGCAAGAAATGGAGATATGTCTTCATGATTACCCCCAGCGGCTACGAACCCGCAGCCCTTGGCTTCCTTCCCAAGATTCACGAGCCCCTGAAGGCCGATGTGGATACAAAGGAAGAGGTGAACTTCACCCTTGAAAAGGCCCAGAACGACAATTATACCCTCCTTGTCTGCGGCGACATGCACCTTGCCCGCCGTACCGGTGACCTCGCCCAGTTTGAGAAAGTGGCGGGATTCATGAACAAGACCATCGAGGAGGCTCCCGGCAAGGTCTACGCCCTCACCCTTGGCGACATGACCTGGGACATGTACTGGATTGCCAACAACTACGGTTTCGAGGATTACATCCAGACCATGAACAGCTACTTCCCGTCAACCACCTTCTTCCACACCATGGGTAACCATGACAACGAGATGGAGGTTGCAGGAGACTTTGACAAGGCCATCAAGTATACGGAGAACCTTACCCCGGATTACTATTCCTTCAACCTGGGCCTGGTCCACTACATCGTCTTGGACAACATGGACTTCACGGGCGTTGAAGCCGGTGAGGATAACCGCAGCAAATATGCCAAGAACTTCACGGCAGAGCAGCTGGAGTGGCTCAGGAAGGACCTCTCATACGTTGACAAGGGCACTCCTGTCTTTGTGACTGCCCACGAGCCTCTGGCACGTCCTTCCGGCCAGGAATGGAAGGAACAGCTGAACGGCAAGGATGCAGACCTTGACACTTTCATAGGAATCTTCGACGGCTATAACGTAAGGTTCCTTAGCGGTCATACGCACAATCTCTTCAACAAGACCTGGACTCCTACCTTCGTAGAGCATAACAGCGGCGCCATCTGCGCCAGCTGGTGGTGGAGTGGCTATCTCACCCCTGGCATCCATATTGCCCAGGACGGCGCTCCCGGCGGATTCACCGTCTGGACCGTCAAGGGTAAAGACCTCACACACTATTACCAGGCCGCCCTCCAGCCCCGTGATTACCAGTTCCGCGCCTACGACATGAACAAGGTTAAGGAAGTAATCTCCGAGGACCGTTCCAGCGCGGATGACTATCCCAAGTATTATAATCATATCCAGAGCTACGGAGATAATGTTATCCTCGTGAACGTTTGGGATTATGACGATGACTGGAAGGTGGAGATTTCGGAGAATGGAACACCCCTGGATGTGGCCGAGGTAGGCGTCTATGACCCGCTTCACATTGAAGCAATGACCATTCCTCGCTTTAATAAATATAGCGGCACCACAACCTTCAGCACAGCCAAATGGCTTCACTTCTTCCAGGCTACGGCTTCTGCCGCAGATACGCCTGTGACGGTGAAAGTCACAGACCGCTATGGTAATGTTTACACGGAAAACATGGTACGCCCCAAGGCGTTCACCGTAAGCGAATACAAGAATGAGGTTCAGTATTCCAAGCCTGTTGCCGAACTGGTAAAGGCCTCATCGTCTTCCCTGGTATTCGGATGGACCTGCGGCGGAACCGCTGCAGAAGATGCCGCACTGCCCTATAAACTGGAACTCTTCAGGGACGCCGCCTGCACGGATCTGGCGCTTTCTTTCGAGGTCCCGGCCGAGAATTCCTGCTGGGGCGGGAAGGCACTGCGCTTTACCTTCGGCAGCCTGCAGCCTGCAACGACATACTGGTTCAAGGTTACCAACGCCCGCAACGGGGATTCCTCTGACCCGGTTGAAGGCATCACCGAAGCCTTCACTGTTGTGGATCCGTCCACTGTGACAAATGCCGGCGTGGGTGATGTCATCCTTGCCGAAGATTTCTCCGAGATTGGCTGGGGGGCCGATATGCTTGCCAATGCGGCCGGCTTCATTCCTTCGGGCAAACCCCTGAATCCATTAAGCGGCAATTATACAGATGACGACGGTAATTTCCAGACTTTCGACAACACGTCCGGCCGTATTTACGGCGAAGCGAGAGTTCCCGATGACAAGCGGCTCTTCAACTGGGGCTTCTTCGGCAACAGTTCGGTGTACTCCTATGCCGGTTATCTCCGTGTTGGCTCTTCGTCTTCCGGCGCGCGCACGCACATCGTTACTCCGGCGCTTTCCGGTATCCCGGAGGGGATGACGGCCACTGTGGATGTCACTGTAACCTCCAGCGTATACAACAGCGGCGCCGATGTCGCAGTCTTCGTCAATGACCATTCTTCCCTTACGCTTGTCCTTGCACCGGACCAGAAGGAAAGCACGAATCCCAAGTTCTCCAGTTCCGGCGGCAAGTACGGCATCCGCAACACCAAGTTCCGCTATACCACGCAGCTGACCGGCACCTATGACTTCGTCAACTATGAGACCCAGCACGTCACCGCGCTGTGCGTCTATTACTGGCTGGAGGATTCCCGCGAGAACCTCGTCACGA
>JAILJO010000090.1 GCA_024694675.1 Bacteroidales bacterium
TGTTAAGGTGCGAAGCTAATTGAGCAAAAACGAACGACTGATTATGCATAACTGTCTGATTTACAGACAAAGTTACGATTGAAAACCGTTCGCCCCTCAAACACCTCCTAACTATCTAACTATCAATGTTTTCAAAGACCTGTATATAAATTTTTAGTGGACACTAATGAGAACGCTCTAAAAACAAAAGGAGGCGGTTTAATACCCAATGGTCACTATGAACTCATTCATACTTATTATACCCACGAGACTATCAATATGCTTCCTCATCTTCTAACGACAACTTGGCGCCAACATGATCCTTTCAATCTTTATTTTCCATTAAAGCAAGACTCTCTCTATGCTCGATGTCCTGCCGGATGTGTTCCTATTGCGGCTTCACAAGTACTTTTCTACTTACATACGAAATTGGGCAAACCTGTTTTGTCTCCATATGATGGTTATTGTATAGGAGATGAAAATGACTTTAGTCGAGGCTTTTATGACTATTTGACTACAACATGGGCAGGCATGTATAATTCAACAGACCCTAATCATTATGCGGCATTGTTGATAGGTAGAGTTTCACAGATGTTGGGCATGGATGATAATCATCATATCACTTCGGCCGGATCTTCTGCAGCAACAAGCGATTTACCGTCCTGCGTGTTCGAGCCATTAGGTATAGGAAGCACATATTCAAGTTCGTACAATGCGGACACTGTTTACCAAAATCTCAAGGTGGGGCTGCCTGTTATTTTTGCCGCACATAGGTATGAGAATCTATTCAATTGGCCGGGTCATTGCTTTGTAATTGATGGATATGAAGACTATGTGACAAAGACTCATTATGTTTATTCGTGGGTATATGATTACATCCCGGATCCCGGTGGAGGTGATCCATTAGTTCCCATTCCTCCTGACGATTATGAAGAAGTTTATATTACTTCGCGAGAATTGCAATGGTTTCATTTAAACTGGGGAGATGGCGCAACTGACTCGGCCCAATATAGCACTAATGGTAATTGGTCATACGGAAATCTTTCTCCGTATCAATACCTAAAGAGAATGGTTTATGGCTTCTATGTATTAGAGGAATGATGAATGTGTGGTTTTGCAACATAACAAGGTATTATAGCATCTTTTAAAATAAAGGATATGGAGATTATTGTTGTTTTTAATAAAACCAGTTCGATATGAGACACACAAATAATATAATGGCTTTTTTGCTTTTATCAATTAGTATTTTGTCATCTTGTAACAAGGTTGAAGAAGTGTTGTCGGGACGCCTTTTGCCGGGTGAGTTTCTTGTTGATAATTCTTTAGTCTTGAGTGCGGAGGTGTCTTCTCCCGGGATGGATGGGATTATATTCTCTTTATCAGGAGACAGAACCGTTGCCGGTAACTCGAATTGGTCTTTTGTTATTGGTTTGAACGACGAGAAAGAGCTCGCATATAGAGATTATCTCTCAGAAAGAACGGCAAAAATCAATCAGTTTATAGAAGATAACCCAGGGGTGCCGGGCCCGCATTTGTACGATTGCGGCATCTCGGAGCCGGTCAAACTTGTTTCTGACGTCAAACTCTTTGGACGGGAACCGGGCAGTAATCTTTCGGATTTGTGCAGTCTCGTGAGGATTGATGCTTATAATACGGTATTGTGCACGTGGCCCGGTTTGGAGGTAATAAGGAATACTCCACAGTCCGGAAAGATTGCTTTCGATGACTACTTTGCCGTTGGCAACGCATTCTTCTCCTTGATGGACTTGAGGTTTGTTTTCAATAACGTCCCGGAGGAGCAGCCAGATAGCGTTACTCTTACAATTGAGATTCCACTTCAATGCTCCTATTGGTACGGTAAGCCCTGGGCTCAAAACCTTGTGCATCGCGGTGACTCTCCCATCGAGCTCCCCGAGTACAGGAAACTCATCGCCTCTGTTGAGGTTAATCTTCGTTGAGGAGGCAGATTCATTAGGCGTATCTAAAGTGCGATATGTCAGTTTTATGGCAAGAGTAAAAGAGTTGAATAAATACTAAACGAGCGGTAGAATAAGGATTGTGAATCCAGTACTCTTGGTCTACTTCCCCATACGGAGAAAAGGCCAAGAGCAACCTTATTTTAAAAATGGTTATATTTGTGATTATTCGTTAGGTTATGTTAAAGAGATTAGCATTCATGTGTTTATGTGCCTTTATGGCTGTAGGGTGTTTTATCCAGCAGTATGAGAGCAGTTATATCCCGACATCAAAGGATGACGGGATATTCGCATATAAGATTGATTGTTACAGGTATCGTCAAGTTATGCGAAAGGAGAAAACCTCCGCATTTGCGATAAGTCATCCTTCATTAGACACGTTAATTATTGTCGGTAGGGCCAGCCCCCTTAGCCGAAGTGACAATTTAATACATATCCATAGAATCATTTTTATTATTCCACTTAATGATGTTGGCCCGGATAATACTATTCACCTGACTAAAGAAAACATCATATTTGAAATGGAGCATGAGGAACCCCGTAGGCCAGATGGGTCCTATATAACCTGGTCCGAGTATATGTATGGAGAAGAAGCGACCATTAAATTCAAGGATTTTGTTGACCCAATGGAAGAAAACCAGTACATTTCCGGCACATTTGAGATTGACGGGCCTGTTTGGGAAGGAAAACAAATAATAATCACAGACGGCGTCTTTAAGTTTTGGGTAATAACAACTGAACGACGTTTTCGCAATTCCAATTATCCTGTGGGCTATAATGTTGGTTATTGGTCATGACATTAATTGCTATTGGATACTCCAATGAATTGGTCCAGATATTAAATGGCCTCCGAGAACAATGAATGATTAATACTTGAAACAAATACACATGAGACAGACAATCGTAAACATTCTTTGTTCACAGATCTTCCTTCTGGCTTTTGGATCCTGCCAAAAAGACCTGGCGGAGTTGGTGGAGTGCAAGACCAATGAGCCGGAGTCGGTTACGGACGTTACGGTCATACTGTCCGGTACGGCCACGTTCAAAGATTCGGGCAACATGGCTGACATGACCCCTTGCTTATACTATTCAAGCACGGCAACGGAAATGAATGATCTGCTTCGGGAAGGAGAAAAGATAGAGATTACGTCTTTTTCTCCGGGCGGAAGGTTCTCTATGCAGGTCAAATATGTGAAACCTGAGACGACATACTATTTTGTGGCGGCGATTCATTCCGGAGATCAGGTAGTGTGTGGCAAAGTGAAATCATTCAAGACATATCCGCGACGGACGCCTTCAGATGCGGTAGATCTTGGTGTAGTTGTGAAGAGGGACGATGGGTCGACTTACAAGTTGTTCTGGGCCCCGTCAAATCTTCGCGCCAGCGACCGCCAGGATTTTTATGGTTCCTTCTATCCTTGGGGAGATGTAAATGAGATAGTTCCTCATGGGCTTCCATGGTCCGATGTGTCAGTCCGGTCCTATAGGTTTTGGAACCAAACCGTCTCTTGGGGGGAAGATAATTGCCTGACGAAGTATTGTACTCAAGAGAAGTATTGGGGTGGAGCAGGGGTGATGGATAACAGGAGTGTCCTTAAAACAGGCATCAGTGGAGACGATGCCGCCTCTAAACAACTAGGTGCCTTATGGCGGATACCCACCTCAAATGAATGGAAAGCATTGCTTACTCAATGTTACTGGCAATTCGATTCGGAAAGAGGCGGATATGTTATTACAAGCAGAGTTGAAGGGAATAATAACAGTATCTTCCTTCCGGAAGTGCTCTCTTACTGGCGGTCTGAGGACGGATCTTCGTACAAAAGAGAACGGGGGGATCCCGCGGGGGGATTCTATTGGGCATCTGACATTAATACTGATTATCCGACATTTGCCTACTGCTTGTTCACTAATGGCACCAACCATGGTATGCGTCTTCAAAGCCGTCTTAATGCTTTTGCCATCCGTCCCGTGACAGAGTAATAGCGCTTCTCATTTGGTATTTTCAAAGAAAATTACTACCTTTGCGGTCCCTCTGAGTATGGGGGGATCGCAATTTTTATGTTAAACCATTAATAATCAAGACAGTGGACACACTTAGCTACAAGACAGTTTCCCTGAATGCGGCAACTGTGAACAAAGAGTGGCTCGTCATTGATGCAACCGACCTCGTGCTTGGTAGGCTGGCTTCCCGCGTTGCACTTGTGCTCCGCGGCAAGAACAAGCCCGGCTTCACCCCGCATGTGGACTGTGGTGACAACGTCATCATCGTCAACGCCGAAAAGATCCGTCTCACCGGCAAGAAGATGACAGACCGCGTTTATACCCGCTACACCGGATATCCGGGCGGACAGCGCTTCACCACTCCCAAGGAGATCCTTGCTTCAAGGCCCGAGGAACTCATCCGCAAGTCTGTGCGCGGCATGCTTCCGAAGAATCGTCTCGGAGACAAGCTCATCAACAACCTGTACATTTACGCAGGTCCTGAGCACAAGCATCAGGCACAGAACCCCAAACCTATTAACTTTAACGAAATTTAAACAGAGCACATGGAACAGAAACACGCCCTTGGAAGACGTAAATCAGCTGTCGCTCGTGTTTATGTCGCTGCCGGTACCGGAAAGATCGTCGTAAACGATCGTCCGATGGAAGAGTACTTCAAGGAGGGAACCCTCCAGTACATCGTCAACCAGCCTTTCGAGGTCACCGGCACTGCAGGTCAGTTTGACGTAAAGGTTACCCTCGTTGGTGGTGGTACCAAAGGTCAGGCAGAGGCCCTTCGTCTCGGAATCGCCCGCGCACTTTGCGAGGTAGATGCAGAGGCATATCGTCCTGCCCTCAAGGCCGCCGGCTTCCTCACCCGCGACGCCCGCGAAGTCGAGCGTAAGAAACCCGGTCAGCCTGGCGCACGTCGTCGCTTCCAGTTCAGTAAGCGTTAATCGCTTCAACCGGATTTACGTTGCACGGCTTGGGTCCAGAGTAAATCCTTACCAAATATTAATAAAGGATTGCCCAGCCGCGAAAAAATCCCGGAGACCGGACAAGGTCCGCTACTTCGGATTGATGAAAGAGTTATTAAACAGACAATTAACAAACCCATGTCTAGAACAAATTTTGAACAGTTGCTTGATGCAGGCACACACTTCGGACACCTCGCCCGCAAGTGGAACCCCAAGATGGCTCCGTATATCTTCATCGAGAGGAACGGAATCCACATCATAGACCT
Organism: Bacteroidales bacterium; assembly: GCA_024694675.1. Lineage (GTDB taxonomy): Bacteria > Bacteroidota > Bacteroidia > Bacteroidales > UBA932 > Cryptobacteroides. Next base: position 5,179 of record JAILJO010000090.1, read on the forward strand.
GCACAAGACCGTCGTTAAGATCGACGAGGCAGCAGAGTTCCTTAAGGATATGGCCCGCAGCGGTCGCAAGGTTCTCTTCGTTGCCACCAAGAAGCAGGCTAAAGACGTCGTCGCCGCAAAGGCTGCAGAGGTCAATATGCCTTCAGTGACCGAGCGCTGGCCTGGTGGAATGCTCACAAACTTCCCCACCATCCGCAAGGCCGTCAAGAAAATGAACACCATCGACAAGATGAAGGAAGATGGCACCTTCGAGAAGCTCGCAAAGCGTGAGCGCCTCCAGGTGGAGCGCCAGAGGGCAAAGCTGGAGAAGAACCTTGGTTCCATCCGCGACATGTCCCGTCTTCCCAGCGCACTTTTCGTCGTCGATGTCCAGAAAGAGGCTAACGCCGTTAAGGAAGCCGTCCGTCTGAACATCCCGGTTATCGCAATGGTTGACACTTGCTGCGATCCTACCCCTATTGATTATGTGATCCCGGCAAACGACGATGCAACAAAGTCCATCGAACTCATCATGGATGTGATGTGCAAGGCAATCAACGAAGGCCTTGAAGAGCGTAAGCTCGAGAAGGAGAAGGAAGCAGAGGTTGCTCCCGCAGAGGAAACTGCAGAGGCACCCGCACCTGCCAAGAAGCTCCGTCCCCGCCGCACCGCTAAGGTTGAGGCAGAACCCGTTGCAGTAGAGGAAGCTCCCGCAGAGGCCGCTCCCGCAACTGAAGAGTAATTAACCGTTTAAACAAAAGAGAACTATGGCTATCGCATTGGCAGATATCAAGAAGCTGCGTGACATGACCAGCGCCGGCATGATGGATTGCAAGAAGGCCCTCGAAGAGGCTGAAGGCGATTTCAAGCGTGCCGTCGAAATCCTCCGCGAAAAGGGTAAATCCACCCTTGCAAAGCGCGGTGACAACGAGACCACCCAGGGTGCAGTCCTGAGCCGCATAGGCGGCGGAAAGGCCATCCTCGTATGCCTCGGCTGTGAGACCGACTTCGTGGCCGCAACGCCCGATTTCAAGAAGCTCGCAGGTTCCATCGCAGACGCTGCTATCGCCCAGTTCCCCGCAGACCTGGAGGCCCTCAAGGCCGTAAAGGGTGCAGACGGTTACACTCTGGACGAAGACATCACCAACCAGGCCGGCAAGACCGGTGAGAAGCACGTCCTGGCTTACTACGGCGCCCTCGAGGCCCCGTTCGTGAGCGAGTACGTCCACTTCAACGGCAAGCTTGGCGCCATCGTCGCCTTCAACAAGGTGGTTCCCGCAGAAATCGCCCGTGGCATCGCCATGCAGGTGGCTTCCATGAACCCCGTTGCAGTTGATCCCGCTTCCGTTCCCGCCGATGTCCTCGAGTCCGAAAGGACCGTGGCCATCCAGAAGACCAAGGACGAGCAGGTTCAGAAGGCAGTCGACAACGCCCTCAAGAAGGTTGGCATCAACCCCGCCCACGTTGACAGTGAGGACCACATCGAGTCCAACACCGCCAAGGGTTGGCTCACTCCGGAGCAGGCCCAGCAGGCCCGTGAGATCATCGCAAAGGTAAGCGAGGAAACCCTCGCCTCCCTTGCTCAGAAGGAGCAGATGATCAACGGTATCGTGAACGGCCGTATCCAGAAGTTCCTGAAGGAGAACACCCTCATGGAGCAGGAGTACCAGCTCAGTGACGATAAGGCCACCGTGGCCGCCGCCCTCAAGGCAGTTGACGCAGAGGCAAAGGTTGTCGCCTTCAAGCGCTTCTCCCTCGCCGACTAATCATCCGTCGATTCACATTTTAAACGCCCACTCTGCTAAGGAGCGGGCGTTTTTTATTACTTTATTTCAAGTACGGCTACCGAGGCAGGAGGTAACGTGACTTTCCATACACCGCCAGACTTTTTGATGTCCTTTAGGACAGCGGGAGCGACGGCCGGGGCTTTGCCAAAGTCATTGTAGGCATTGACCTTGGCGGCCTTGAGGACTTCTCCGGTGACGGTTTTTGGCTTGAGGCTGTCAAAGGCCAGCTCAACGGTGACCGGTTTGTCCAACAGCGGATTGGCAAGAGTGACGTGGATTGCACCGGCGGCATCGCGGGACGATGCTGCGCTGAAGCTCTCCATGACGCGGCCGGTCTCCGACATCAGGGTTCCGGCGTTGTACTCCACGGGAACGCGGGTGGCGTTCTGGTGCACGGAGAACATCCGGAACACGTGATAGGTGGGCGTAAGGACCATCTCAGGGCCGTTTGTGAGCACCATTGCCTGAAGCACGTTCACAATCTGGGCGATGTTGGCCATCTTGAGGCGCTGGACGTACTTGGTGAAGATGTTGATGTTGAGCGCTGCGACTATGGCGTCACGCATGGTGTTCTGCTGGAACAGGTGGCCGGGGTTGTGGCCGGGTTCAACATCGTACCATGTGCCCCACTCGTCCAGAAGAAGGGCTACCCTGTTCTCCGGATCGTAGGCGTCCATTATGGCGATGTGGTTGCGGAGAATCTCGTCAATCTCCACGGTCTTTGCCAGGATATTATAGTATTCCGCCGGAGTGAATACTGTTGCCGATCCCTTCTGCTCCCATACCTCCACGGAGTAGAAATGTACCGACAGGCCGTCCATCTGCCGCTTGGCGTTTTTCATCATTGTGCGGGTCCAGTCATAGTCTCCGCCGGATGCGCCGCAGGCTACCTTGAAGAGTTTGTTGTCTCCATAGTTCCTGGAATAGAGGGCATAGCGCTTGTAGACATCGGAGTAATACTGGGCGGTCATGTCTCCGCCGCAGCCCCAGGTCTCGTTGCCAACGCCAAGATACTTCACCTTCCAGGGCTCTTTACGGCCGTTTTTGGCACGGAGTTCCGCCATGGAGCCGTTTGGTGCAGTCATGTACTCCACCCACTTGGCCATTTCCTCGACGGTGCCGGAACCAACGTTAGCGCTGATATATGGCTCAATGCCCAGCATTTCGCACAGATTCAGGAATTCGTGCGTGCCGAAGGAATTGTCCTCCACGGTCCCGCCCCAGTTGTTGTTCACCAGTTTAGGCCGATTTTCTTTTGGGCCGATTCCGTCCATCCAGTGGTACTCATCGGCAAAGCAGCCGCCGGGCCAGCGGAGCACGGGGACTTTCAGGGCCTTGAACGCTTCCAGAACGTCCGTCCTGTAGCCGTTCACATTGGGAATACTGGAATCCGGACCAACCCAGATGCCCTCGTAGATGCATCGGCCCAAATGCTCTGAGAACTGGCCGAAAATCTCCGCCGGAATCTCCGGCTCACCCGTAGCGCTTTCATGGACTGAAAGCTTAATCTGTGCCATGCCCGCCACACACGCGCCAAGCAAAGCAATGATGGTCAATAGTTTTTTCATGGGGTAAAGATAGTAATAATTCAATCGTTAGAAAAATTTTGGGGTACCCATCCTCGTTTTAGCCCTGTATTTGAGGACGGTTGCCGGAAAATTCGTATTTTTGTGCTTGATGACTGCACTCATTACTGGCGGAGGGTCCGGGATTGGACTGGAGTATGCGCGGCAACTTGCCGGGCGAGGGTACGATTTGGCGCTTGTCAGCAACCGCGAGGATGAGTTGAAGGCCGCTAAGGAAGAACTGAGTCGCGCGTACAGCATCCACGTTGCAACGCTGACCATAGATTTAGCGCAGCACGGTGCCGCCCATGCCGTTCTGGATTGGTGCGGCGCGGAAGGAATTGAACCGGAGGTGCTGGTTAACAATGCAGGGATGTTCTTCATGGAGTATCTGGGGGCGGAAAACCTGAAGAAGGTTTCCGCAATGATGGCTTTGCATGTTGAGACCGTCACGGAACTCTGTGTCCTATTTGGCTCACGGATGAAGGAGCGTGGCAAGGGTTATATCCTCAATATGGCATCCGTAACGGCATGGATTCCGTCACCCGGAATTGCGGTCTACTCTGCCTCCAAGGCATATCTGGTGAGTTTTGGAAAGGGCCTTTCTTACGAACTGCATCCTTTCGGCATAAACGTGACTACGGTATGCCCTGCGGCTATAGACACCGGCCTTTACATGCTCAGTGACAAGCAACGGAAAACACTCCGCCGCCTTGGGATAATGAAAAGCCCGGAGTGGCTGGTGAAGAGGGCGCTCATAGGCATGTTTCGTGGCCGCCGCGTAATGCGGCCGGGCCCGTTGAACAGGCTGCTTCCGACAATTATCAGCTGCCTTCCTGCATCACTCATAGACCGTCTTGGACTCAAGTGGATATACAAACCTAAAACAATATGAAACGAATCCTTATCATTGTTGCCGCCGTTCTTTCAGCCGCGGCATGCTGCCCCAAGCAGGGCGCAGAGAAATCTGCAATTGACGTTATAATGAGCCGTAAGAGCGTGCGCTCATATACTCAGGAGGCCATTCCTTCAGAGAAGGTGGAAATCCTTCTCAAGGCCGCTATGGCTGCTCCTACCGCCATGAACGTTCAGCCTTGGCGCTTTGTGGTTGTGACAGACCAGGCCGTAAAGGACC
>JAILJO010000095.1 GCA_024694675.1 Bacteroidales bacterium
ACTCACCCTTTCGCCGGTCGCCGGCAGAGTATTGCTACTCCCCGCTGCCCCTCGACTTGCATGTGTTAAGCCTGCCGCTAGCGTTCATCCTGAGCCAGGATCAAACTCTTCATTGTATATTTTATAATGCTTAGCTTGTCCATGACACTATAGTTTCCTAAAGAAACTGACGCTCGTTTAAGTTTGAAATTGTTGTTACAACTTCCGGTACTTGCTTGTACTTTTAGTCTTTCAGTATTGTCAAAAAACTCGTAAAAAATCCCGTTCTCAACGAACGGGACTGCAAAGGTAGAAATAATTTTTTAACTGACAAATTTTATTTCACTTTTTTCACGTTTTGTTAAAGATCCCCAATCAGGTCGGGGATGACGGAGTGTATATCAATACTTATGCCGCCCAGTTTTGGTTAGCCAGGCTATGAGGAGTTCAGGGCGGTCGGTCTGAATCATTGTGACTCCGGCGTCGATGTACTGCTGATAGACTCTTCCGGGGTCGGAGGCCAGATAGGCGGCATCGTCATCGTTGCCGGCACCGCCGCAAAGGCTGGCCCATATGGTGTTCACCCATATTTTGGAGCCCTGCTCACGAATCTTGCGGCAGGCTTCCGGGAAAGCATCGTCATCATTATTCTGCCAGCACACTTCGTAGGCCAGAGGCACTACACCCTGCGACAAGTACGACTCAAGAAGGGCCTTCCCCTTTTCTTTCTGGATATCCACAATGGGCATATACATCATATTGTGCGGATGGGCTTCCATGTCAGCTTTCACAACATCTATGGGCTTCTTTCCTTTGATAAGAACCTGGCCTGTCACTCCTAGTTCCTCAGTTATGGCTAGCACGTTATCATAGTAGTCATAACCTTTGTCGATATTGACACAGATCCTGTCTCTGGTGCACTCCAGTGCCTCCCGGAGGGTTGGCATGCGAAGGGTGTCAATCACTGCTGCCTGGTGCATGCGGTTCAGGCTGAGGGACTTAATCTCAGCGAGCGTGAGGTCGGCCACCTTGGCACTTTTGCCGGGCTCGCCTCGGAACACCTTGCGGAAATTGGTGGTTCGCTTGACATCGGAGTCATGGCACAGTACCAGAACGGAGTCTGAGGTCATGTGTATGTCAATCTCCACAATATCCGCCCCCATGTTGATGACACTCTCTATGGCCGGGATGGAATTCTCCGGCCAGTTGCGCCAGTCACCGCGATGGCAGGCTACAATCACATATTCAGAGGAAGGATTATGAATCTGGGCAGCAATGGCCTCGGCGCGGTTTGGGAATTCCTGGTTTGTGCAGCAGGATACCGCGCAGACGCACAATAGCAAAAAGGAAATGATAAGGTTTTTCATTGCAGGACAGTAATCTGGATTATAAAGGTACAAACATTTCCCGTATTAATCAAAAACCAGATTCTGGGCAATGGGTTGGGCACGACTCCGACCACCTCTACCGATTTTTTATTAGTCGCAGTTTCATCGCAGTTTTTTCACCCCCATCCTCAAAAAAGGCCATAAAACAAGGACGACCCGGCCCAAAAGGTGGGGTCATCCTTAAAAATGGGCCTAAAATGAGGACGGGTACCTATAGCACCACCACGGGACTGAGCACAAACCGGAACTCGCGGGCGACGGGCTTTACGTGGTACTGGTCAAGGGGTTCAGCGCCCCAGGAATTGACACTGCCGACGCCCATCTGGATAGCGTCTACGTGTACGTAGGTAAGGCCGGAGGGAACAAGTTCCAGGGAGTGGCGGGGTACGCCGCGCTGGCCGTTGGCGTTGGTCTCAAGGACATCGCCCTCGGGGGCGGAGACGTCAAGGTCCTCAATTGAATAAGGAAGTGCCGATGCGGAGAAATCGGCCACTGAGGCTATTTCAAGGCCGTTTCCGGAGGCGTCAAGCACCCTGAAAAACCTCAATCCAGTATGGGTGCCGGATTCCTGGGTACGGACGTAGCCCATGTGGTACTGTTCGGAAACTTTCTGACGATACCGGCCAAGGAGGCAGGCGCTGCTGCGGTCTATGTAGTTTTCCCAGGGGCCAAGGCCGAAGAAGTCCAGGTCACCGTACGTGCCGGGCATCGCGAAGGCCATACCGAAGCGGAACATGTCCGGAGCGCCCGGAGCGTCGCCCATTCGTTCCACAACGGAGATGGAACCGTCGGCCCGGACCTCGTAGAATATGGAGAGCGGGGCTTTTCCGCCTATGGGTTCGTACTCTACCTCCACCAGGCTGCTGCCGTCATCGGAAGTAAGTTTGAAGGCCGATACCTTGAATTCCGGATTCCTCCAGAAGTTCCAGCGGTAAGGGAGGGCGGCGCCAAGGTCGTTCTCCACGGGAGCGCGGTTGAAGCAGGGCACAAGCGGCCGGGAAAGTACCTCCTTGCGGCCGATGGTATAAGAAGTCATGGCGCCGGAGGCTTTGTCGAAGGTAACGGTCCAGATGGTGCCGCGGTCTGCAGAAAGGCCGGAAGCCGCAACGTTTCCGCTGATTATCACCGACTTGGCGCTCTGGTATACCGATGTTTTCCCGACGGCGGGCTCTACCATGACGGGACGCCTGTCGGCAAGGAGGATCTGTGCGTAGGCTATCTGTGAGCCGGCCTCTACAAGTGGCCAGGCACGCTTGAGGACATACCTCACGTTGAGCGTCACGGTGCCGTCTTCAGGAATCTTTATGTCTCCAAGGCTCAGGGTTACGCTCTCCCGGGGACGCACATTGAGTGTGGGAACAACGCCGGAGAGAACCTTCTCGCCGTCTTTCTCAATGTCCCAGAGCAGCATTACGTCAGAAAGATCCTTGAAGAAGAACTCGTTGAAAACGCGGAGTGCACCGGGGGTGCCGGAAGTCCAGATATTCTGGTACTGATACCTTATTTCATACGCGTGCGGATGAAGGCTCCTGTCTGCGGCTACAACGCCGTTACAGTTGAACGAACCGTCCGACGGGCCGCCGGGATTGTAGTCCCCGCCGAAAGCCCAGTACTTCCCGTTCCAGAGAGCCTGGTCCTGGAAGTCCCAGATGAAACCGCCCTGATACATGGGATACTTTCTCACAAGGTCCCAGTAGTCCTTGAAATTGCCGCCGGAGTTACCCATGGTGTGGGCGTACTCGCACTGGATAAGAGGCTTCTGGGGGTTGTTTTCCAGGTATCTTACGCAACCGTCAGGGCTCATGTACATGGGGCACATTATGTCAGAGTAGTTCCTGTCATGGGCGTTGTCCAGGGCCCTTTCGTACTGCACCGGACGGGTAGGGTCCTCTGCCTTTATCCAATTGTAGCAGGCCTCGAAATTGGGGCCGAAGCCGGCTTCGTTGCCCATGCTCCATACAATGATGGAGGGATGGTTCCGGTCCCTCTGCACCATGCGCTGGTCACGGATAAGATGTGCTGCCGCAAACATGGGCTCCTTTGCCAGGGTCTTTTCCTTGTAGCCCATTCCGTGGGACTCTATGTTGCCCTCGTCCACAACGTACAGGCCGTAGCGGTCACAGAGGGAGAGCCAGAGGGGATCGTCCGGATAGTGGCAGGTGCGGACGGCATTGATATTCAGGCTCTTCATGAGCTTTATGTCCCGGATCATTTCCTCCTGGGTGACAATATAGCCTCTGTGGGGGGTCATCTCGTGGCGGTTCACGCCCTTGATAAGGACCGGTTTGCCGTTTACCTTTAGCTGTCCGCCCTCTATCTCCGAGGTGCGGAAGCCCACTTCCAGAGAGGTGCTCTCCATTACCTTTCCGTTTATAAGCGCCTCTGCCTTAAGGGTATACAGGTTAGGATCCTCCGCGCTCCAGAGCTTTACGCCCTTAACGGCGGCCTGAACTTCCGCCTTGCCCTTCTTCACCCTTGCCTCATAGCTCCAGAAGGATTTGCCGTCGTCGATGAGAGTGTACCTTACTCCGGTTATCCTGGGGGTAACAGTGGCCCTGGCGGAGAGGTTGCCATGCATGTCGGCCACAACGTTTATGTCTTCCAGGCGGTCTTTGCCGCGGGCGCTGAGATAGACGTCGCGGGCTATTCCGGTAAAGCGCCAGAAATCCTGGTCTTCAAGATAGGTGCCGTCGCACCAGCGGAAGATTTCCAGGGCGATGGTATTTATGCCGGTGCGGATAAACTTGGTCACGTTGAAGTTGGCCTCCAGTTTGCTGTCCTCGCTGTAGCCAACAGGCTTGCCGTTTACCCAGACCCTGACGTTGGAGGTTGCACTCCCTATGGTGAGGACTATCTCCTTGCCGTTCCAGTTCTGGGGAACTTCAAATACCCTGCGGTACTGGCCCACATAGTTGCCGTCCTCCGGAACAAAAGGAGGATTATTCTCATACAGCCCCTTCCAGGCATAGCCGATATTAACATATACGGGCACACCGTAACCATTGAGTTCCAGAAGGCCCGGGACCGGCATCTCCGCCCAGGAGGCATCGTTATACCCGACCGCCTCGAAGCCCTTGAGGCGGGAAGCCACGTTCTCGCTGAAATGGAACTTCCATACTCCGTTAAGACTCAGGCGCTGCTCCTGGTCCGTCACGAACGTGGCCCTCATGGGCAACCTGTTTTCCTGGAAGACGTCAGGGTCC
>JAILJO010000128.1 GCA_024694675.1 Bacteroidales bacterium
GTAAATACCAGCGCGGCCAGCACCCATGGCATAAGGGCAATAGCCTGCATCTTGGTGTTGTGGCCAACCTGGATTATCTGGAAATTGTAACTGCAGAACGCTATGGCTATGGCCCCGCCAAGGGCCAGCGGCCAGCTTACGCCAAGGGCTAAGAACAGCAAAAACGCCCCCAGAAGTGCCACAAAGAGGTATGTGGCCGGGCGCTTTCCGGCAAACAGCAGGTTGTAGAGCGACTGGGTATAGTCCCCTCCGTTCTGGGTGGAGATGGCCGTTGTGGGCATGCCGCCGAACATGGAGTCCGTCCAGTACGTGGGATCATCCGGATGCTCCTTGTTCCAGACGCTCATCTCGTGGGACATGCCAACGTAGCCGGAGATATCGCTCTGGTTGACAATCTTTCCCTGCAGCACCTGCGGCACAAAGCCGTAGCTGAGGCCCAGGAGCACCAGCACAACGCCGGCCCCTATGGCTATCTTTTTCCAAATCTCTTTCATTCCGATATGCTTTCAAGCAGCCGGGCCAGCTCTGCGGTGAGGTTTTCCCGGGTATATTTCTCTATGTTGCCTTCCGTGGCACGGGGCTCTGTTTCAAAGAAGCGGCGGATTCCGGCTTCATCGTCCCAATCTACCGTGACGCCGGCGGCAGCCTCTTCTATGACGCGGGCCATGGCACCATCGGTCTGGCCGATTCCAAGGATTGGACGGCGCGATGCGAGGTATTCGAACAGTTTTCCAGGGAGGATGGGCCTGTACTGAGGGTCGTTCCTTAGCGGAAGGATCAGTACCGTCGCGGCCCTCTGCTCGCGTATGGCGGCGGCGTGGTCCAGATATCCCAGGCGTACCACGTAGCCGGCAAGACCATTAGCCTCAATAGCTTCCAGAATCTCCCTGTCTACGGTTCCCACCAGGCGGATGCGCAGTTTGGCACGGAAGCTTTCCGGCATCTCCCCCAGCACCTTCCAGAGCTTGAGCGGGTTCCCGTCCTTGGCAAAAAGGCCGGTATGGGTTACGTTGAAATATCCGTCCTGCTCGGGTGCGGGGCTTGCGAAATCCGAGGCATCGTACCCGTTGGTAATCATGGCCACGGGCGTCCTGGTCTGCGCCTGGAACTCTTCCTGGACGATTGGCGTTACCGCCAGCACGGTTGTGGCATCGTCCAGCACGGCCTGTTCCTGGTTCTTCAGCTGCCTCCATGTGGCATTCGTCATTGGCAGGTGCTTGAGGTAGTACATCCTGCTCCACGGATCCCTGAAATCCGGCACCCACGGAGTCCCAAGTGCCTTGTGCAATTTGAGGCCGATAAGATGCACCGAGTGCGGCGGCCCGGTAGTCACAATAGCCTCCACAGGGTGCTCCCTGAGGTATTTTTTCAGGAACTTGACGCTTGGCCCCACCCACCACACGCGAGGGTCCGGCACAAAGATGTTAGCCCTTATCCACAGCGACAGCCTCTGCTTCCACGTCTTTTTTCCGGACGATATCTCCGTAACCTCGCGCGACACACCCTTTCCCATAAGCTTGCGGTAAATGGCGTACGGCTCACGGATTGGCCTCCTGATAACCTCCAAAGTGCCCGGAAGTTCCTCGCCGATGGTTGGGTCGATAGCGGGATAGTCAGCATTCTTGGGAGCGTAGATAACGGGCTCCCAGCCCTCCTGAGGCAGGTACTTTGCAAACTTCACCCACCTTTGCACCCCCGATCCCCCGGACGGCGGCCAATAGTACGTTATTACCAGTACTCGCTTCATATATTGCAAAGATAACACTATTTTAGAACAAAGAGGGTTCGAGTTCCTTGACGTGAAAGCTTTTGCGGTGCCAGGGGGTGAGGCCGTGGCGCCGTATGGCTTCTATGTGCTCCGGGGTGGGGTAGCCCATGTTGCGGTCCCAGCCATATTCCGGGTAGTCCAGGGCTATTTTTCGCATGAAGTCGTCACGATATGTTTTTGCCAGAACCGATGCGGCGGCTATTGAGGCGTAGGTGGCGTCGCCGCGGACGACGGTCTGGTAATCCTTGAAGCCGTAGCGGTCAAAGGGGCGGAATTTGTTGCCGTCAATCAGTAAGAAATCCGGGGCGGGAGAAAGCTTCAGGACGGCACGCTGCATGCCTGTGACGGAGGCCCAGAGGATGTTGAGCTTGTCTATTTCCTCTGCGCTGACGGCTTCCACGGCCCAGGCGACGGCGGAGGCCTCGATGATGGGCCGGAGCTCCTCGCGGGCGCGCTCCGTCATCTGTTTGGAGTCGTTCAAAAGCGGGTGGAAGAAATCTTCCGGGAGTATCACCGCCGCGGCAAAGACGGGCCCGGCAAGGGGGCCGCGGCCGGCCTCGTCGCAGCCGGCTTCAAGCCTTCCGGGCTCAAGATATGGTTTCAGGGACGGCTTCAAACGGACTCTGCGAGTTTACGTGCAAGGTCCAGGAAGGCCATGGAGTCCGGGCGGGAGCCAAGGGCTGCCGGCTCGCCGTCGTCACCGCTTTCGCGTATGCTCTGGACAAGGGGAATCTGGCCCAGCAGGGGGATGTCCAGTTTCTTGGCCATGGACGCACCGCCGTCCTTTCCAAAGAGGTAATACTTCTCTTCCGGGTGCTCGGCGGGCGTAAACCAGGACATGTTCTCAATGAGCCCGTAGATGGGCTTGTTCACCTGGGGGTTACGGAACATGTTGACGCCGCGGAGAACATCTGCAAGGGCCACTTCCTGAGGGGTTGTGACTATTACGGCGCCGGTCATGGGGACGTCGCCAATCAGGGAAATGTGGATGTCGCCGGTTCCCGGAGGCATGTCAATGAGGAGATAGTCGAGGACGCCCCAGTCGGTTTGCAGGACTATCTGCTTGAGGGCTGTCGAGGCCATGGGGCCGCGCCAGATAAGGGCCTGGCCGGGAGGCGTCACGTGGCCCACGGAGAGCCATTTCACGCCGTACTTTTCCACCGGGACAAATAGGTTCTGGTCATCGGTTGCTCCAATCATCTGTATGTCAATTCCTTCCGTGCCGGTCATGGTGGGGATGGAGGGACCGTAGACATCGGCATCGGCAAGGCCGACCTTATACCCAAGCCTGGCCAGGGCCACGGCAAGGTTGACGGCTACGGTGCTCTTTCCCACGCCGCCCTTTCCTGAGGCAATGCCAATGATATGGGCAACGTTACGGAGCTGCTCCAGGTTGAATTCCAGTGGCTTGGGGGCGGAAGAGGCAGGCTCTTTTACGATAGATTCCACCTCAACTTCAACCCCGCCGGGGGCGTTGCGGTAAACCGCCGCGCGCGCCGCTCCAACCAGATACTGCTTCAGCGGATCCGGTTTCTTGGGGAAAGCCAAAACTACTTTAACTGAGTTTTCTGTAATCTCTATGTCCTGAACAAGACCCAGGGAGACAATGCTCTTGTCTCCCTGGCCAGGATGCTGAACGCTGGACAGCCAGCCTAGTACATCACTTTTTCTTATCATTTCCCACGAGGGTAATTTCGTTGATTATGTTGCTTGCGCCGCCCATCTTCTCCACGGTCCAGAGGACGTAGCGGATATCCACGCAGATGCACCTCTGGAGGTCAGGTTCGAACATCACGTCGGAGCTCATGCTCTCCCAGTTGCCGTCGAATGCAAGGCCGATGAGTTCTCCCTTGGCGTTGAGGACAGGGGAGCCGGAGTTGCCGCCGGTGATGTCGTTGTTGGTGAGGAAGCAGGTGTGGAGGGTGCCGTCGGCATCGGCCCACTGACCATAGTCCTTGTTCTTGAGAAGGGTGGCCTGCCTGTCCGGGACCTCGAATTCAGGGTTGCCGGCGTACTCCTTTGCCTTCTCCAGGATGCCCCTGTCCGTGGAATAATACTTATAAAGGACGGCGTCCTTGGGGGAGTAAGGCAGAACCTTTCCGTAGGTAAGGCGCATGGTGAAGTTGGCGTCAGGGTACATAGCCTCGCCTTCCTTCCATTCCATGAGGGCGGCGGTGAAGGCCTTGCGGGCGTCAAGGTATTTCTGGTCTGCCGTGCCAACCTTGCCGTAGTACTTCATGAGCGGGGTCATGATGGAGACGAAAAGGCCGTATGCCGGGTCTGCGAAAATACGCCCCGCGCTTGCCCCCTGCACTTTCTGGTACGATGTGAACACGCTCTCCGCGAACAGTTTGTCAACGTATGCGGGGATATCCATGGTGGCAAAGTTGTAGCCGGGAATTGCCGGGTAGTCTTCCGGATTGGCGTTTTTGCGGTAGAAGTCCAGAAGTGCAACCGCCTCTTTCTTGTCCAGCTCCGGAACATAGTCCCTGTACTGGCGCTCAAGGGCCTTCTTGGCATTGGCAAGCGCAGTCACGGAGTCTGTGCCGGCAGCAAGGGCGCGGCCATAGGAGTTGGTGAGACCGCCGCAGAGGGTGACGATTTCAATGTTGTAAGGAGCTTCCGTGAGGAGCGTCATGGCGCGGCCGTCGGCATGGCGGCTCTCAAGATAGTTCTCTATGTCGGATATGGCGCGGCCGTATGATGCCATCCTTTCCGGCTTCTGCCTGATCCAGTTGGTGAGGCTTGCCTCCTTCTGCTTTTCGCGCCCTATGATATCGAGGTTCTGGAAAGCCAGCTCCTCTCCCTGCCATTTCTTCCATCCGTTTGCTGACGATGCATATTTATTCGCATACTTCAGGCGGACGTCCGGATCTGCACACATGGCTTCCCACATGATGTCCTGCCGGACGGTACGGGCGTCAATACGGATCCTGTTGGTCTTTATCATCTCTTCCAGCTGGGCGGCCGTCTGGTAGCGCTGGGTCCTGCCAGGATAGCCCATGATCATGGCGTAGTCGTTCTCCTTAACGCCGGCTGCGGAAATCTTGAGGAAGCCGGGGCTCTGGATGGGCACGTTAGTATCTGCGTACTCTGAGGGAGTGCCGTCCTGGGCCGCATAGATGCGGAACATGGAGAAGTCGCAGGTGTGGCGGGGCCACATCCAGTTGTCCGTCTCCCCGCCGAACTTACCCATGGATGCCGGAGGGGCGCCCACGAAGCGGACATCCTTGTAGGTCTTGTAGACCATGAGGTACTGGACGTTCTCGTCATAATAGCCCTGGAACTCAACGTCGCAGTCCGGGTTGGCGCTCTTGGCGGCGGCGATCATCTTCTCCTTTTCCGCCTCCATAGCCTCTTCCAGCTGTTTGCCGAAGTTCTTTTTTGACAGCTTCTTCTCAAGCTTCTCAAGGTCTGCGGTGACGTCCTTCATGGACACCAGGAAGGTGACGGTGAGGCCCGGTACGGGAAGTTCATCGCCGATGTTCTTTGCCCAGAACCCATCGAAGAGGTAGTTATGCTCCGGGGTGGAGAGCCTCTGGATGCTGGAGTAGCCGCAGTGGTGGTTTGTTACCACAAGGCCGCGGGACGATATAACCTCTCCCGTGCACCCGCCTCCAAACTGCACTATGGCGTCCTTCAGGGACGGTCCGTTAATGTTGTAAATCTCCTTGGGAGAGAGTTTGAGGCCGGCCTCCTTCATGGCCTTTCCGTTCATTTTCTGGATAAGCGGGAGAAGCCACATGCCCTCGTCCGCAAAGGCGCTTACCGCCACGGTAAGTCCAAGTACAAATGCAATAATCTTTTTCATTATTCAAATAGCGCTATTATGTTCGCGAGACAACAAAAATAGCAATTATTTTCTAATTGTCACCAGTCATTGACTTCCAGTCTGCAATTGTTTCCGAATTGTCTTCTTCGTTGAAGTTGTATAATACTCGGGCGAGGTGTCATTAATCTGCTTGCGTGCATAACTTTTATTAAAAAACATATCAAATAATGCTACATTATGAAAAAAAATGTCTAACTTTTGGCCATATTATAAAAACACCAACTATTAACCATAATGAGAAAGACACTGTTCAACCTATTTCTTGCAGCGGCGGTTCTGTTCCTGAGCTGGCCGGGCTTTGCCCAGTCCAGGCTCAATGTCTCGGGAACGGTGACGGACCAGGGAGGATATCCCGTGGCCGGCGCCGCAGTGCTGGTTGACGGCACCGGAAAGTATGCCGTCAGCGCAGACAACGGAACGTGGTCCATTGACGGAGTGGCGTCAAATGCCACCCTCACGGTGAGTTGCCTCGGCTATGAGGACGCCTCCGTGCCGGTGAATGGCAGGGCCATCGTAAACATCGTCCTCAGCGAGTCCTCCATCATGCTGGAAGAGACCGTGGCAATTGGTTACGGCCGCATGAAAAAGAGCGATCTCACCGGCTCAGTGGCATCCGTAAATCCGGAAAACCTGGTTTCAAAGCCGGCGAACTCCATCGAGAACCTCATGCAGGGCCGCATAGCGGGCGTCCAGATTACCAACGCCTCGCAGGACCCGGGTGCATCGTCAACGGTGCGCGTCAGGGGTAACTCTTCCGTGAACGGATCCAACGCCCCGCTCCTTGTAGTGGACGGCTTCCCGTTCGGCGACGCCGGCAACCTGGCGCAGATCAACCCCCAGGACATCGTTTCCATGGAGGTTCTCAAGGACGCCAGCGCATCTGCAATCTACGGCTCCCGCGGTGCAAACGGCGTTATCCTCATCACCACCACCAAGGCCCAGGCAAACCGCACCAGCATCAGCGTGCGCCAGCAGACCACCCTTTCCCAGCTCACCTCCAGGCTCAACCTCTGGTACGATCCCGTCCTCATGGCAATCACCCAGAACGAGGCCAAGGTCAACGCCGGCCTCACTCCCCAGTACGTGGGTGCGGTGAACGCCAACGGTATCTACTATCCTTCGGTTGAGGAACTCCAAACCACCTGGACCACCAACACCCGCTGGGAGGATATAGTCCTCAGGGACGTCCCGGTGTCCAACAACACCACCGTCCAGGTGCGCTCCTCCAACGACCGCACCAGCTTCATCGCCAGCGCCAACTACTTCAGGGACAACGGTGTATATGTGGCCGATTACTATGAGAAGTTCGGCGGCAAGTTCTCCGTGGACCACAAGATTTTCGACAACCTCATCCTCAAGATGGGCGCCAACATAGTGCACGGCTTCCGCAACTACAACCCCGGCCGTTCCTACAACCGCAACCCCATCTTCCCGGTTTATGACGATGAAGGAAATTACTGGCTTTACAGCGCCAGCGACTACTACCATCCCGTGGCACTGAAGGAACTGTCCAAGAACACCACCGAGGGCTCCGACGTCATTGCGAACGCCGGCCTGGAGTGGAGGCTCTTCGACGGGTTCACGCTCACCAGCCAGTTCAACTACAAGCACGGAGAGACCATCAAGGATATCTACAACCCCAACGTCTACTCCGAGTCCGGAAACTTCAACAACGGTTACGGCCAGATAGAGAACTGGATGGACACCCATTCAACGTTTGATGTATACGGCACGTACGACAAAGTGCTTTCAAAGGTGCACCACGTCACCGCCATGGCGGGTTATTCCTACGAGCACTACCGTTCCCGTTCCTCCAGCCTTACCGGCGTGGACTTCGTGAACGAGGCCCTGGGGAACGAGAACCTGCAGGCCGGTAACCCGGAGCTGTACCGCATCTCCAACGGGCTGTCCGAGTCAAAGCTCATATCGGGCCTCCTGCGCCTCAACTACGGCTTTGACAACCGCTACCTGGTAACCTTCACCTCACGTGCCGACGGCTCCTCCAAGTTCGGTTCCGGCAACAAATGGGCGGTGTTCCCTTCCGGCGCATTCAGCTGGAACGCCCACAACGAGAGCTTCCTCAAGGGAGTTGAGCAGTTGGACGCCCTGAAGTTCCGCGCCTCGTACGGTATTTCCGGTAACCAGGGTATTTCCCCTTACCAGACCCTGAGCCGCTTTGGCCAGCACAAGTACTATTACGACGGCTCCTGGCAGACGGCCATCGGCCCGGGATACAAGTCCGGAACCACCGGTGAAGGCGGCATCTACGCCCTCTGGAGCGGTATCGCCAACACCAACCTCAAGTGGGAAACCACTGCGCAGCTGGACCTTGGTGTAGACCTGAGCATGTTCGGAAACCGCCTCAACGTCACCGTTGACTGGTACAATAAGGTTACCGATGACCTTCTCCGCGAGCGCAACATCGCCCCGTCTTCCGGTTACGACCGCATGTGGGTCAACGACGGCAAGATCCAGAACCGCGGTATTGAAGCCACGGTGGACGGAATCATCTTCTCCAACAGGGACTGGAAAGTGGGCGCAACTGCCGTGTTCACCCACAACCGCAACAAGGTCCTGAGCCTTGGAAACGCAATCCAGGCAGGCCTTATGACCGACCCCAACACCGGCATGCAGTATGAGTACTATGGCAACAGCCTTGGCCAGTTCCGCGGCTACACCAACATCCTGGCGATAGACCAGCCCATGTACGTGTTCTACGGCTACAAGGTGGACGGCATAGTCCAGAGCCTTGAGGACGGCCTCACCGCCGGCCTTACCGGTGACGATGCCGAGCCCGGTGAATTCCGCTACGTTGATGTGGACGGAAGCGGCACGGTGGACGAGAGCGACCGCACCATAATTGGCGACCCCAACCCCGATTTCCTCGCTTCCCTGGCACTTGACGTCTCGTGGAAGAACCTGGACGCAAGCATCTTCTTCAACGGGGTGTTCGGCAACGATGTCATCAACACCCAGCGCTTCGGCCAGCCTTCCAACATTCCTTTCCGCTGGACCAAGGACAATCCCAATAACGATTATCCCCGCCTCCGCGACGACCGCCAGACCAAGTTCTCTAAATGGTGGATAGAGGACGGCTCCTTCGTCCGTATCCAGACCGTGTCCATCGGCTATACCCTTCCCCTTAGGAAAAACGTGAAGTTCATGGACAGCATCCGGTTCTACCTGAACATAGACAACCTGTACACTTTCACCAGGTTCACGGGATATGACCCCGAAGTAAGTGCCCTTGGCATTTACAGCGGCGGTTACCCGCGCCTTAGGAAGTGGACCTTCGGAATTGACGTTAACTTTTAATATGTACAGCCATGAAAAATAAGATATCGGCATTTGCACTTGCAGCTGTTCTGTTCACGGGCTGTTCCCTGGATGAATACCCGTACGGCTTCTATTCGGAGCGTAACTACTACAAGACAGAGGCAGACGCCCAGTCGGCAACCATGTATATCTACGATGCCATAAACTACATCGAGTATTCACGCGCCATAGTATTCCTGGGCGGCATGAACACCGACGAACTCAACCCAAAGGGCGACGCCACCCAGTCCACCAAGGACCTTGATTCCTGGAGCCAGAACAACTTCCGGAGCAACGTCACCATGGGGAACTTCTTCAAGTATTCCTACATCACCATCAACCGCGCCAACGCAGTCATAAAGAACGTGCCCGGAATGAGCATCGACGAGGGTCTTCGCAACCGTTTCACCGGCGAGGCCTACTTCATGAGGGGCTATTCCTACTTCAACCTGGCCCGTAACTTCGGCCGCGTTCCTATCCACCTTGACGTGGTGCAGACCCTGGACGACACCCAGGCCGGCCTCCCCGCCTCCCTGGACGAGATGTGGGGTTATATCATAGAAGACTTCAAGAAGGCCGCAGAACTGCTCCCCTACTATGCAAAGCCGGAAACCGGCCGCGTAGACAGGGCTGCCGCAGAGGGCTTCCTTGCAAAGACCTATCTCTACCTTGCATCGGCAAAGGAATATGGCGTTCCGCAGTACAAGGACATGAGCCTGAACGTGGACGACTACTACGCCAAGGCCGCCGAGGCTGCCGGCAAGGTTGTTGACAACCCCGCCCAGACCACCTATCACTTTGACGACGACCTCATGCACATTTACGACGTGAATTATCCGGACGGTCCGGAGCACATCTTCATAATGAGCATGGACCGCACCGGAGAAAGCGAGGGCCAGTACTCCAAGATCTCCAAGATGTACATCCCCTACATCTCCGGCGGCACCGTCTACCTCAAGCAGGGCGATACGGACGTGATGATTCCCTCGCACGACGGCTGGTCAGAGTACCAGACCAACATAGACTTCTACAACTCTTATGAGACCGGAGACCTCCGCAAGGACTGGCTCATCTGCAAGGAAGTCTACGATGCCAGCGGCGCGGTAACCGCATCCTACCCCGGAGGCGGCCTGTCCTACCCGTTCTGCCGCAAGTTCATCGACCCCGGCTTCAACGGCGACAAGACCTCCACCAAGCCTTACCTCTTCCGCTATTCGGACGCCGCCCTCATCTATGCAGAGGCCGCTGGTCCCACGGACAAGGCTTATGCGCTTGTGAACCATATCCGTAACAGGGCCGGTCTTGGAGACCTCACTCCAGGCCTCTCCAAGGCCGATTTCAGGAAGGCGGTCATCAAGGAGCGCGTCTACGAACTTGCCTTCGAGGGCAACATCACCTATGACCTCCGCCGCACCGGCCTGCTGCACACAGTGGCAGCCGTGGTAGGCCAGGGCATCACCAACGAGGAAGACATCCTCTTCTATCCAATTCCGTCCATCGAGACAGACCTTAATCCCAACATCCAGCAGTAATCATGAAAACCAAGTATTTATTCATAGCGCTTGGCGCCCTTTCTGTTCTGGGCGCTTGCCAGAAGGATCCATGGGCAGCCGTGGAGAAAGGCAGCTGGAACAGCGACCACAGGATTCTGGACATCAAGTTTGCCGGTCAGGCCGGCAAGGCAGTGGTAAAGGATATAGATGAAACCACCGGTACCGTAACGCTCCAGCTGGCTACGGACCTTGTGACAGACATGTCAAAGGTTACCGTGGAGACCCTTGAACTCTCTTACAAGGCAACATCCAGCGTAGAACGCGGCGGAACCATAGACTTTACCGCAGCATCCCCTTCAATAACAGTTACGGCATCTACCGGCCAGTCCCGTACTTATGCGCTGAACATGACCGAATTCACGGAAACCATCATCGGCAAATACAGGATAACGGACTCAAAGGTATGGGGTGGAACCGGTCCCGAGTGGGGCGGCGGCGCTCTCATGTCTCCTGAGAACAAGCCCTGGTGCTGGTACGTAGACGAGGGCTTCGGTCCGGCGGCGGAGTACGACGACTATCTTGAGTTCACCCTTGACGAGATAATGTCCGACGGCAACACCACCGGCAAGTGCATACACTACGGCGGCGTGGACGGCAAGCACTGGAACTGCCTTTTCAAGGCGGCGGTGAACAAGGAGGGCACAACCGACATCGACCTTCATAAATTCTACCGCCAGATTCCCGTTGGAACCAGCACCTGGGTGCGCAATTACACCGACGACACCATCACCTTCACGGACGAGAGGGGCACCGTAACCATCGGCCGCATCCTCCCCTCCGGCACCTATAATCTTTATAAGGACGATTCCCGCGACGTGAACCTCACCGTAGAGAAGATGGCCTTCGCCTTCCAGCTCAGCGGTGTGGACGACTGGACCAACATCTACTCCGACTACGACAAGTTCGCAAAGAGGCCCCGCCTGTACTTCATCCTTTCCGAGCCTGTGAGCAGCATTCCGGCGGAATCGGCCACCCAGGGCACTGAGGGCAAGAATACCGTGGAGCCTCCGGCACCCGCACCTGTATTCGAACTTCCCGGAAGCTGGATGGTCAAGGAGCTTTGGGTATATGGCGGAGCGGTAGACCGCATAACCAAGGACCAGGCCCCCGCCAAGAGCTGGTGCTGGAACAACTGCAATGCAGAGATGGACAACATCCTTGTGTTCACCCCTTCGGGAGAAGGCAGCCTCAGCGGCACCCTTAATTATACTGCAGGTGCCGACGGCGCGTACTGGGACTACATGTATGTGGGCAAAAAGGCCGGCGTGGAGCAGAACATAGACTGCAGCGAGTGGTACGGCTGGCTGCCTCATACGGAGACCTCCTACAAGTACAATCCCGACGACACGGAGCTCTCGGAAGGCGGTTCCGTGACCATAAAGAAGACATCGGTCCTGTCCTACAACGTCCCGCTGCTTCTTCCCGGCAACTACGACTTCCTGGGCAAGTCTACGCTTACCATAGCCGATGGCTGCATGGCCCTTGCCCTGCCTCTTGCGGACGCCCCTTCACTGGACACCAGTTTCGAGTGGACAGACTACGACAGGTTTGTCAACAGCCCTCTTCTGTACGTGATGGTGTTCCAGAAGCAGGTCCTGGAATAACGTTATGAAACGCATACTTTTCATACTTCTCGCGGCTGTCCCCCTCTGCTGTTCATGCGGAGGGGACAAGCCCGCGGATGAAGAAAAGGAAGCGGAGCCCGTTGTACTGCACCTTGCGGACCCGGACGCCACTCCGGCCACCAAAGCCCTGTATTCGAATCTCTGGGCAATCAGGGAAAAAGGCTGGATGTTCGGCCACCAGAACGACCTTGTAAACGGCCGCAGCTGGCAGTGGGAGGAAGGGCGCTCGGACACCAAAGAGGTGTGCGGGGACTATCCGGCAGTATTTGCAGTGGACGTTGCGTCGTTCATGGACGGCCGCACGGTGCCGCTGCAGTCCAAAGAGGACAACCCGGTAAAGCTTCGCTGCATGAAGGAGGCCTACGACCGCGGCATGGTGGTCATGGCCTGCATGCATCTCAACAACCCCCTCACGGGAGGGAATTCGTGGGACAACTCCAGCAGCAAGGTGGCTGCGGAAATACTCGCCGAAGGCAGTGAAACCAACATTCTTTTCAACCAGTGGCTTGATAACCTTGCAGCCCTTGCCGGGCAGCTTGTGGGCAGTGACGGGGTGCAGATTCCCGTTATCCTCCGGCCCTTCCACGAGCACATGCATGAGTGGAGCTGGTGGGGCAGCCGCTGCACCACAGAGCAGGAATACATAGCCCTCTGGCGCTATCTTGTAGACGGCATGAAGGCTCGCGGCGTACATACTTTCATATATGCCATCTCTCCCGCCATGAACTCCAAGCAGATAGAGGCGGACTTCACCCGCCGCTGGCCGGGAGACGAGTATGTGGACTTCATGGGAATGGACTGTTACCTGGGAATAAACAATACCGTATTCGTCAACAACCTGAAGCTTCTCAAGGCTGTATCGGAGTCAAAGATGAAGCCTGCCGGAGTTACGGAAATAGGCATCGAGGGCTTCCAGAACCCTGATTACTGGACCACAAATATCGCCGCTCCCATGGCCGGCCGCAAGATGAGCATGCTGGTTACATGGAGCAACAAGTACGACCCCTTCGGACAGGGGAAAGTTTACTATTCCGTCTATCCCGGCCATCCGTCGGAAGAGTCTTTCCGGGAGATGTACGGACGCCCGGACACCTTCTTCTGCAGCGACCTGCCCAACATGTACAAGATGGCTGAAAATATTAGTGTAGAATGATGAAACAACTACTTATAACTATACTTGTCCTGCTTCCGCTGATGAGCGGATGCAAGAAACCGGATGGTCCCGGCAAGGAGCCGGAGAACAACCAGCCGGTCACCCTGACCCTTGCCGATCCGGCGGCCACTCCCGAGACAAAGGCTCTCTATTCCAACCTCTGGGCCCTCAGGGAGAAGGGCTGGATGTTCGGCCACCACGACGACCTCATGTACGGCCGCAAGTGGTACGGGGATGAGGGCGGATCGGACACCAAGGCCGTGTGCGGGGACTATCCCGGCGTGTACAGCCTTGACTTCTCCACCTTCATGGATGACAGGGCGGAGAGCAGCGCCGACGAGAACGCCCTCCGTCTAAAATGCATGAAGGAGGCATACGACAGGGGCATGGTGATAATTGCCTGCATGCACCTCAACAACCCCCTCACGGGCGGTGACGCGTGGGACAACTCCGACACCCATGTGGTTGAGGAAATCCTTAAGACTGGCAGCGACACCCAGCTTAAGTTCAACCTCTGGCTGGACCGCCTTGCCGCCATGGCAAAGAGCCTGAAGGGCAGCGACGGAAAGAACATTCCCGTCATCATGCGTCCCTTCCATGAGCATACGCAGACATGGAGCTGGTGGAGTACCAGATGCGCCACTGAAAAGCAGTTCAAGGACCTCTGGCACTATTTTGTAGACTACCTGAAGGCCGCCGGGGTACATAATTTCATATATGCAATATCCCCCCAGATGGACTCAAAGAAGGTAGAGAGCGACTTCCTTTTCCGCTGGCCCGGGGACGAGTATGTGGACTTCATAGGAATGGACTGCTACCAGGGCATAAACAACAACGTTTTCGTGAATAACCTCAAGGTCCTGTCAAAGCTTTCCGGGGACAAGAAAAAGCCCGCAGGAGTAACTGAGACGGGGGTTGAGGGCTTCAAAAACGAAGACTACTGGATAACCAACATCGCCGCTCCCATGGCCGGACGCAAGATGAGCCTCCTGGTTACATGGCGCAATAAATACGTTGGCATGAACGAGCAGGACACCCACTTCTTCTCCGTGTTCCCCGGACATGTGTCCGTGAACAGTTTCCTGGAGATGTACGGGCGCCCGGACACCTTCTTCTGCGACGACCTTCCGGACATGTACACAATGGCTAAAGACATAACCGTACAATGAAAAAAGCAGCACTTATAATAGCCGCCCTGCTGGCTGCGGCGTCCTTGAACGCCCAGCACCTCAGGCTGCCGCACGTTTTCACGGACCACGCCGTCATGCAGCGTGAGAGTTCCGTCCCCGTATGGGGGTGGGGAGAGCCCGGAAAAACCATCAGCGTTGGCAATACCTGGAATTTCAAGACCATCAGGACAACGGTTGCCAAGGACGGCACATGGCGGGTGGAAGTACCTACCGGCAAGGCCGGAGGGCCTTACACCGTGAATGTCAATTGCGGCAAGGAAACGCTTGTTATTGACGATGTCATGCTTGGCGAGGTCTGGATCTGCAGCGGCCAGTCAAACATGGACATGCCGGTAGGCGGTTATGGTTTCCAGCGCATTGAAGGATCCCGTGACGCCATCCTGGACTCTCCTGAAACCGCCTCGTCCATCCGGGTTTTCAAAATCAACGCTCCCTGCAGCAAGGAGCCCATGGACGATGTTGACGCCCAGTGGAAGCTTTCCGGCCCGGCCGTGACGGCCGGCGTGTCTGCCGTGGGTTATTTCTTCGCCAGAAGGCTCACCAAGGCCCTTGGAGTGCCTGTGGGCATCATAGTCAACGCCTGGGGTGGCAGCCGCATAGAACCCTGGATGACCAGGGAGGCCATCAAGGGCTCTGGTATATCGGCGGAAGAGCTGGCGGAGATAGAAGCCCTGGAGCCGAATCCCGAATGGCCCACGAATCCGGAGCTCATCTGGAACGGCCGCATGAAACCCGTTGCAGGCTATGGCGCAAGGGGGTTCCTGTGGTACCAGGGCTGCGCCAACATAGGGCAGGACTGCTACGACAAGCTGCAGACCGCAATGGT
>JAILJO010000133.1 GCA_024694675.1 Bacteroidales bacterium
CCCGGGGTCCGGAGCTGCCGGTACTGTTTGTGTGCGGTGAGGACGGCCTTGAAGAAGCTCCATTTGCCTTTGAGGAGGTAGACCATAGCGGAGCAGCCGTCGAGGAGCATTCTCACAAGGATGCGGCGGCGTGTGCGGCACTTGGGGTGCTTTGACCCCATAGCGGCAAAGGTGGCAGGAAGGTTGTTCTCCAGAAGGAGGAGGTTGTTGCGGAAATTGAGCCGCAGTTTGAAGGGGGACTCGTTGGAGAGGGTGCCGCCGCCAATGTGGTAGACTACAGACTGCGGGACGCTGGTGACCCTCAAGCCGGCAAGCTGCATTCTCCAGCAAAGGTCGATTTCCTCCATGTGGGCGAAAAATCTGTCATCAAGACCACCGAGGACTTTCCAGACGGTGCTGCGAACCATTAGGCAGGCACCGCTGCACCAGAGGACATCCACCGGGGAGTTGTACTGGCCGTTATCCTTTTCCAGCTTCTGAAGTATGCGGCCGCGGCAGAAGGGGTATCCGTAGCGGTCTATATAGCCGCCGGCTGCTCCTGCGTACTCAAATGAAGAGCGGTCATTGTATGAAATGAGCTTGGGCCCGCAGGCGCCGCAGTCCGGGTGGCTGTCCATCCAAGCCAGAAGCGGCTTGAGCCAGTCTCGCGGGACTTCAATGTCAGAGTTAATAAGTACATAAAACTCTGCGTCAAGGCCATTCAGAGCCCTGTTGTAACCTCCTGTGAAGCCGTAATTCTCCTCCAACACTATCAGTGGAATTGAGGGGAATTCTTCCTTCATCATTTCCACTGAACCGTCGCTGGATGCGTTGTCCGCAACTATTACCTGTGCGTCAAGTCCTTCAGTTGACACAATGAGCCCTGGAAGGAACTTCCGGAGATATTCCTTTGTATTATAGTTCAGTATGACTACTGCGGCTCTCATGCGCTTATATCAACTCCTGCAAAAGCTATGCTTGGAATAAGTTTGGACATGCAAAGTCTTGCATCTTCAGCTGCAAAGATAAGATTATTCCAGAGAGTTAGGAAATCTCCGGTCATGAGAGCTTCCTTTACGGGGAAGGCAATCTTTCCTTCGCGGACCATGAAACCCTCAATTCCATAAGAGAAATTGCCCGTAGCGGAGTTTGAGTTGCCTCCGTTGAATCCGGTTACAAGTATGCAGTCCTGAACTTTGGCCAGAATGTCTTCTTTAGTTTTACATCCTCCAGCCGGCATCACTTTTACCCTTGTGGCATCCTCCACAGTGGGCTCCATGCCCATTTTTGCTGCGATGTAAGTATTAAGGAAGTATTCCTTGACAACGCCTTTCTCAATAATAGCTGTCTCTTTGGTGGCAACGCCTTCGCTGTCAAAAAGGCGGGAACCGGTTTCCCCTTTGGAATGGGGAAGGTCCATAATAGTGAGGTTTTCCGGGAATACTTTTTTGCCGATTGTCCCGTCCATGAAAGAGTTCTTCTGCTGAAGCGAGAACCCTCCCAGGGCATTCAGGACAGGGGTGAGCAACTTTGACGCGCACTCGCTGTCAATTACCACAGTGTATTTTCCGCTCCTTATGCCCTTAGGGCCAATCTGTGCCCGGGCGCGCTGAATTGCGGTAGCGGAGCAATCGTCAATCTTCAGATCCTTAAGCCTTGGCGTTGCATCCCACCAGTAGCCGGAGTAGCGGTTGCCTTTCCTGTCTTCCACAGTGACTTCGTAGCCAATCTCGAAGGAGGTTTCTGTATGGCGGGCGAATAGCCCGTTGGAGTCTATTGTGACACTGTCGAAAATGCTGTCGGAGTATTCGCCTTCTTCAGAAATCAAATTCCAGAAGATTTCTCCGCGCGCTTCGCTTGGTCGAAATGACAGAAATGTACTCGAGCCAAGGGCCAGGGCACGGCTTTTTTCTGCCGTCATGGATTCATACTCCGGGTCATACAGGTCCAGTTCAAGGCCGGAGGTGGCGTTCTGGGCCACTCTGGAAGGTGAGGGGAGAGAACGATATGAGTCCGGTTCAATCATCCTCACAATTGTGATGGCATCTGTAATAAAAGCCTCAAGGCCTTCTTTATCCAGTTTGTTTGAGGAGAAAGTGCCGTACCTGCCGTCTACAAACAGATTTAGCTGAATGCTTCTGTCAAGTGCATGCGACACCTTGTCTACCTCTCCGTTCAGGACGCCGACCAAATTGAGAAGGCTTTTGGTCAGTGTAATACGCACCTGATCCGCACCGTTTTGAAGCGCAAACTGCATGCAATATTTTGCCAGTTCTATCTCTTTTGAATCCAGTCTCATATTATTCTCCTCCTACCGTTAGAGATTTAACCAGCACGGTGGGTATCCCGCAGGATACGGGGACGCTCTGTTCCTTTCCGCACGTCCAGGCGCCGGGGTCGATGGTGAGATCATCGGCCACTCCAATTATGTCTGCAAGGGCCTGAGGGCCGTTTCCTATGATGTTGATGTCCTTGACTGGCGCAGTAAGCCGGCCACCTTCAATGAGATATCCGGACTTTACGAAAAAGGTGAAATCTCCTTCGCCAATCTTCACCTGGCCGTTGGAAAACTCGTCTACATAAATGCCCTTCTTCACGCCTGCAATAAGGTCTGAGGCTTTTGCTGTGCCGCTTTCCATATAGGTTGCACGCATGCGCGGGATGGGGGCGTAGCGGAAGCTTTCCCGGCGGCCGTTTCCGGTAGGCTTTACGCCGTAGTGGGCGGCGGAGAGGCGGTCGTGAAGGTACGATGTAAGGACGCCGTCCTCCACCATATATGTCTTCTGGCCGGGGATGCCTTCATCGTCATAATTGAGGGAGCCGCGGTTCTGGCCGATGGTACCGTCGTCGATGATATTTATGCCCCTGGGACATATCTGCCGGCCCATTTTGTCGGAGAAGATGGAGGTGCCTTTGCGGTTGAAATCGGCCTCAAAGGCGTGACCCATGGCTTCGTGGAGGAGGATTCCGGAGGCGCCTGCACCCATGACGACGGGCATTTTCCCACCCTTTGGACGGATGGCCTGGAAACGGGCGTCGATATCGGAGACAACATCGGCCGATATCTCTTCAGCGAGGGCCTCAGTGAGCATTTCCGCGCCGGTCCTAAAACTGCGGGAGGTGGATTTGTTCTCCATTTTGCCCTCTTGCGTAAAGACAGCCGTTACAGAGACGCTGCCCATGGGGCGGGTGTCCCATTTGAGCTCCCGGGAGGAGTTGTACATGAGGACATCGGTCACCTGGAAGGCGAGGGTGGCCATGACTTTGACCACTCTTCCGTCTTTCTCGCGGACCTTCTTTTCCAGGGTGGTGAGGAAGGGGAGGAAGGCCTTCATGGAGCATTCCCTCCAGGGTTTTTCCATAGGGTATCTGTCCGCTTTGGGATTGGGTTCTCCGCGGCTGGGATTTGGCGTGCCGTACGGACTCACTTCTGACGATGAATCCGCTATCTGGGCAGCGGAGCGGGCGCATGCAAGCATGTCCTGAAGTGCGGTGCTTTCAGAATATGCATAGCCGGTCTTTTCGCCGCTGAGGACGCGTATGCCTACGCCGAAGTCTATATGCGAACCGCCGGAAGTGACTGCTCCGTCCCTCAGGAGGAGGCTTCCGTAGGTGGTATTTTCGAAGAAAAGGTCGCAGTAGCTGCCGCCGCCGGAAAGGCCTGTGGATACCAGATTGTCCAGGACGGGGAGGTCTACTTTGAATATGTCTAGATAGTAGTTCTTACTGTATATCATTGCCGTTCTCCGGGGCAAAGGGAACGCCGTCGTGGGCCTGGGGAGCCTTTGCCAGTTCCTTCACAATGTTTTCCGTTATGTTCTCTATGGAACGCTGGGGCTGGTCAGGATTTTCTGAAACCAGGCTTCTTACCTGATTGTACTTATCCATATCCCGTATCAAGAGCCCCTTTTTGGACCCTTCTGCTATTATCTGGAACGGAGGATCCGAGTTGTCCGCAAGTATCCACTTGTCGCATTCCTGCATATAATTGTGGAACAGGTAATTGAGCCCTACTGTGTATCTTCTGCGGATGGTTTCTTCCGGGATGTCGTGCCCGCCGGCACGGACCCTGAAGGCGACCCTTTCCACCGCGAGATCCGGTGAATTGAGCCAGAAATAAATGACCGTAACGTAATAGCCTTTCTGCTGTGCGTTACGCACCATTTTCAGGAGGGAGCGGGTAGCCAGGGTGGTTTCTATGCAGAAATCTTCCCTGCGCTCGAACAGGTAGTTTACCTTGCGGAGCATGAGGCGGCTGGCCGTGATGGACGCTCCCTCCGGTGCAAATGGCGAAAGGTGTTTTGCGAACTCGTCAGAGTTCACGAATTCCATGCAATCAAGCAGCTCCGGGAGCAGCGCGTATGACGCTGTTGTTTTCCCGGAGCCGTTGCAGCCTGATATGATGTAAAGACGCGGCAAAATTATGCAGCGGTTGCTTCATTAATACGTTTCATCATTGCGAACATGATGATGCCGGCAATGACGCAGAGTGCCATGAGGATGGCCCAGTTGGCCCAGAGCGGAACTGCGTTCCAGAGGAGGCCGGGGATGGAGCTGAGGTAGTTGCCAACAGCAGTGGAGGCAAACCAGAGACCCATCATGAGACCCTTGTACTTGGGAGGAGCCACCTTGGAAACGAAAGAGATACCCATGGGGCTGAGGAGGAGCTCAGCAAAGGTAAGGACCAGATATGTTGAAATCAGGTACATGGGAACCACCGGATCCGGGGAAACGGTTCCCTGGAGTTCTGAAGGGGATGCCTGGCCAAGGGAGCCGAAAATCATGATGAGGTAGCCTAGGGCCGCCACAAACATGCCAAGGCCAATCTTGACAGGAGCTGAAGGCTCTTTATCCTTCTTTGCCAGTGCGGCGAAGATTGCCATTGAAATTGGCGTCAGGAACACCACGTAGAACGGGTTGAACTGCTGGAACAGCTGAGGCTGGATATCAAGCGGGCTGGGCATTCCGGTGTAAATCCAGTATGCTCCGCCCCACAGAGCTGCCGTTACAACTCCGCATATGAGTTTGCCTGACTTGGATTCGCTCTGGAAGATTCCGAACAAAGTGTAAATGCTGGCGGCGATGAGGGCCAGAATCCAGATGTTGAAGCCAAGGCGGACGGGACCGGCAGCGAAGCTCTGGGTGTAGTCACGTGCAAACCAGGTGAGTGACTGGCCGTTCTGGTGGAAAGCCATCCAGAAGAAGATAACCACTGCGAACACCATGACAAGGGCGGTGATGCGCTCCTTGGTCTGCTTGGGAGTGAGTTCCTGGACGGGAGCGTTGGTTGCCGCTGCCTGCTTTGCGTTGACGTCAGCGTGCTTGAACCAGCTGCGGCATGCGAAGTAAATGGCGATGGAAACAATCAGGGAAACGCAGGCCACTGCGAAGCCCATGTTGTATGCCGATGACAGGTGCTCGATATAGTATGCGCTGAACGCTGAAGGGTCCATTGCGGCAATGCCTTCGCCGGGCATAACTGCCTGAAGGTCTGCAAGACGGGTGGCGTTTTCCGCGGTGATGCTGCCGTCAAGGAGCTGGTGGGCGAGGGCGGGGATATCGGCCTTATAAATAAGACCAGCCTTTCCCAGGAAGCGGTTGGTGATGGCGGTGGCGGCGGAAGGAGCGAACATTGCGCCGATGTTGATGGCCATGTAGAAAAGGGAGAAGGCGCTGTCACGCTTGGCGCTGTACTTTGGATCGTCGTACAGGTTGCCCACCATTACCTGGAGGTTGCCCTTGAACAGGCCGGTACCTACGGAGATGAGGAGAAGGGCACCGATCATGAGCACCAGGCCCAGGGTTCCTGCCGATGTGGGAACGGACAGTGCGGCGTATCCGGCGAACATGACGCAGATACCGGTGACGACGCATTTGCCGAAGCCGATTTTATCTGCGAGCCAGCCGCCGACGACGGGCATGAAGTATACCAGAGCCAGGAAAATGGAATAAATCTGGGATGCTATCTTGCCGTCGAAGCCGAATTTGGCCTGCAGGAACAGCATGAAGATAGCCAGCATGGTGTAGTAGCCGAAGCGCTCGCCGGTGTTGGCAAGTGCCAAGGCAAACAGTCCTTTAGGTTGTCCTTTGAACATATTGATTTGATTTTAGTAGTTTCAATTCTTACAAAGATAATATTTTTTGTTTATATTTGTAAATCTTATGGCAAAGAAAGTATCATTACTGGCGTGGCTCCTGGGCGATGTTTTTCATTACCGGGAGAACGTCGTATACACCAACCTGTCACGCTGTTTTCCGGAAAAGTCATATGGTGAAATAGTTAAGATCCGTAATCAGTTCTACGCCCATCTGGCAAGGATTCTGAGGGAAACGCTATGGTTCGGAAGATGCAAAGGAGAACGCGGCAGGAAGCGGCTTCACAATAAGCATCTGGTGGAAATCACTAACCCTGAGGTCCTTAACGCTCTTTTTGCAGGCGCTCCTCAGATGATGATACTTCAGACCCACACCGGCAACTGGGAACTCATAAGCGGCTTCAGGCAGTATTCATATACAACGCCAATAGACATACTTCCTGAGCAGATAGGCGTTGCATATGCCACGCTCAAAAACAAATTCTGGGATCGTTTCATCGCAAAGAACCGTGTCGCACCTATCTGCGACTCTGCATTTGACGGATATGTGGATTCACAGCACATCCTCAGGTATGTGCTTGAAAACCGCAGCAAAAAGAAAGCTTACGTGTTCATCACGGACCAGTCTCCATACAATCACAAGGTCCCTGTGGAGCACGTGCAATTCATGGGACTGGATACCAAGACCATGACTGCAGCCGCCGGCCTTGCCGTCAAGCTGGACATGTCAGTGGTCTATATGCGTTACCGCGTGAGGGAAGAAGGGGGTTACACCATGACCTTCGTCCCCATTGCGGAACACGCAAAGGGGATGGACCCGCTGGAAATAATGAAAAAATACTATCAGCTTCTGGAGGAAGACCTCAGGGAACAGCCCTGGAACTACCTCTGGACACATAAAAGATGGAAATGACAATGAAAAAGATTGCAGCCTTTGCGGCACTTCTGCTGCTTCCACTGTATGCACTGGCACAGGATGTTACCTATGCGCTTCCGTTTACCTCCTTTACCATAGAGGTTGACGCCGTGCAGGAGATCCACCATGCCGGTCCTTATTCTCCCTTCGCCAAGGACCTCCTAAACCTGGATGTCCCGGCAGCGGACGTAAATAAGAGGTACATCAAGGCTATAAGAATCGTCCCGCATCTGGAGGCGGATCCCTGGTCACCGAGGTATACCGCTCCTGCCGGGAACAGCACCTTGCTGGCCATGAGCGTCCAGGGACTGATCTCTTTTGCCGATATGCAGGAGACTGGGGACGTCAGCTGGAGATTCTCGCCCATTGTGAAATCTGACTTCGGGACATCGGGCATCACCGGCCCCACCAAACTCACAAAGCAGATAGAGTATAAAACGGCTATTTCTGAAGAGACGGGGGAGGTCCTGCGCTATCCCGTGGAGCACAGCGTTTCCATGGCTAAGACCCTTGAGGACAAGGCTGAGGAAGCTGCCGACGTCATCCTGAATGCCAGGAAAGACAGGCATAACATAGCAATCGGCAATACGGATGCGAACTATTCCGGAGAGTCCATGGCCGCCGCCCTGGGAGAACTCACGAAGATAGAGGAAGAGTACCTTCTTCTCTTCACCGGATACGGTGAGACCAAGGAATTCTCACATACTTTTGAGGTCCTTCCTTCCGCCACCGCCAGGACAAACCGTTACACTGCTTTCTATGTGCTGGAGGACGGCTCCATCGTCAAGGAGAATAAGGGAAAGGGTAAGCCCTATGAGCTGGAGTTTACGCCTATCTCCGTTCCTGACGTCAAATCTGAACCTGCTCCGGTGGATGCCAAGAAAAAGTCCGCTGAGAAGGTTGCTACAATCCATTACAGGATTCCTGCAATATGCCGTCTGCGCCTTCTGGAGAACGGCTCTCCCATCCTGGAAACCAGAGTCCCGGTCTACCAGCTGGGCCGCGAAAATGAAATGCCAATTAATCAGTAAACATTATAACCAATCATGAGCATCAAAGATCTTAAACCCCAGGTTGTCTGGAACAACTTCTATCAGTTAACTCAGATTCCTCGCCCTTCCAAGCACGAAGGCAAAGTAATAGAGTATCTCTACAACTGGGGCGTTTCCCACGGCTTTGAAACCATCAAGGACGATACCGGTAACATCATAATCCGCGTCCCTGCAACTCCCGGCTGCGAAAAGATGAGGGGAGTGATCCTCCAGGGTCACATGGACATGGTTCCGCAAAAAACCTCCGATTCCCCTCACAATTTCCTCACTGATCCCATCAAGGCGTATGTGGACGGTGAATGGGTAACCGCAGACCGCACCACCCTTGGTGCCGATAATGGAATCGGCGTCGCCATGGGGCTTTCCGTCCTGGAAGACAAGAGCGTAAAGCACGGACCGGTGGAAGTACTTGTAACGTACGATGAGGAAACCGGAATGACCGGCGCCAACTGCCTCAAACCCGGCGTCCTTAAGGGCGATATCCTCATCAACCTGGACTCCGAGGACGAAGGCGAACTCTGCGTGGGTTGCGCCGGTGGTCTGGATGTATCTGCCTCCTTCAAATACAGGAAATATACTGCTCCGGAAGGCTTCAAAGGCCTTGAAATCACCGTCAAGGGCCTACAGGGCGGTCACTCCGGCATGGATATCTCCCTGTATAGGGCAAATGCCAACAAGGTCATGGCCCGCATCCTCCTGCCTCTTATCGAGATCCTTGGAGCCAAGGTGGTGAACTTCACCGGCGGCAGCCTCCGCAACGCCATTCCGTTCGAGGCCGATGCCACAATACTTCTTCCCGCAGAGAACATTGCTGCGGCCAAGAAGATGATTGACAACATCTTTGCTGAGGTCAAGGCTGAGTTTGCGGATTCCGATCCTTCCGCTGTCCTCTTTGTCAAGGACCAGGCTCCCGCAAAGTACTATATTCCCACTTCAGTTATGCTTCGTGCAGTTAAGGCCATGATTGCCTGCCCGTCAAGCGTCATCCGCATGAGCCAGACGATGCCTGGCCTCACTGAGACATCAATCAACATGGCTATCGTCCGCACGGAAAAGGGACGAATCACTGTCCACAGCCTCATGAGAAGCGCAGTTGATACTGCTAAGGCAGACCTTGCAGAGCGCGTACGCTGCATCTTCGAGCTTGCCGGAGCGAATGAAATCAAGTTTGCCGGCGGCTACTCAGGCTGGACTCCCAAGCTGGACACTTCCATGAACAAGGTCATGATGGAGCAGTACCAGAAGGTATACGGAAAGCCCATGAAGATAATGGCAACCCACGGCGGCCTCGAGTGCGCTATCATGGGTGCCAAGTATCCCAACTGGGAGATGGTATCTGTTGGACCTACCATCAAATACCCTCACAGCCCGGACGAGAAGGTGAACATCGCCTCCGTAGAACGCACCTGGGAATACCTGAAGGCCGTTCTTGCTAACGTGCCTGTGAAGAAATAAGGTAGAATTCATAAAATAAGAATGCCGCTGGAACCGTATAAAACCAGCGGCATTCTGCATTCATTGGGTGGCATTCGATCAGTATCGAACTACAGTATGATTGCAAAGGCAAAGTTACTATAGGTAATAGCCGATTCTGCGGCTGAGAACAGGTATTATTATCAGTGGCGAGTGCGCTGATAATGAACATGCTGTGAAAAATAGTCAAAAAAGTGGGGGAGAAGTGCTGCAAGAATTTGGTTTTTAGAGGAATATTATCTATCTTTGCAGTCCTTTTCGGGCGCCGTGTGCGCAAGGAAAGAGTTAAAGTATTTATAAACAATTAATTAACAAACAATGGTTAACCAGTACGAAACCGTTTTCATTGCAACTCCCGTTTTGTCTGACACCCAGATGAAGGAAGCGGTTGCCAAGTACGTCAAGCTCATCACGGACAATGGTGGTGAGGTTGTGTACCAGGAGGATTGGGGCCTGCGTCAGCTCGCTTATCCCATCCAGCACAAGACCACAGGTTTTTATTACCTGATCGAGTTCAAGGCCGACTCTCAGTTCGTTGCCACCCTCGAAACCCAGTATCACCGTGACGAGCGCATCATCCGCTTCCTCACTGTAGCCCTTGACAAGGATGCAGTTGCATACGCAGAGAAGCGTCGCGCAAACAAGGCCGCCAAGGCAGCTCCCGCAGCTGAGGCTCCCGTCGCAGAATAATTGAAGGAGGACAAAATTATGGCAAACGATAAGAAAGAAATCCGCTATCTGAATCCCCCGACCGTGGAGGTTCGCAAGAAGAAATACTGCCGTTTCAAGAAGGCAGGTATCAAATATGTTGATTACAAGGATCCTGAGTTCCTCAAGAAGTTCCTCAATGAGCAGGGTAAGATTCTCCCTCGCCGCATCACCGGTACTTCACTCAAGTTCCAGCGCAAGGTTGCAAAGGCTATCAAGCGTGCTCGCTCTCTGGCCCTTCTTCCGTATGTTACTGACCTCCTTAAATAATCTGCCTTATGGAAATTTTGCTCAAGAAAGATGTAGCCAATCTTGGCTATGCCGGTGAGATCGTAAAAGTAAAGGCCGGTTATGCTATGAACTATCTGGTACCCCAGGGCTTCGCCGTGGTTGCTACCGAGTCCGTAAAGAAGCAGCACGAAGAGACCCTTCGTCAGCGCGCTCACAAAGAGGCCAAGCTCGTGGCCGATGCAGAAGCTCTCGCAGCTACCGTATCTGCACAGAACGTTGAGGTTAAAGTTAAGGTCTCCGAGAGCGGCAAGCTCTACGGCAGCGTAACTACCATGGACCTCGAGGCAGCTCTCGCAGCCAAAGG
>JAILJO010000141.1 GCA_024694675.1 Bacteroidales bacterium
GTTCATCCTTTACTTGATAAAGAGGCATTAAGAGTAATCAAATCTGCCCCGAAGAAATGGACGGCTGGCACAAGAAATGGCAAGTCTTTCGCCTTTAAGTACACAATAGCGGTTGGTTTTGGGACAACAGGTATATAGTTCATGGCCACTTTGAAATCTTCTTCGTCCCGGAACCACAGGCCATTCTCAATATCAAATCTCCGGCACTTTTGCCCCGGCTCAACAAATATAATAATTAGTTGAAAGGCCTGCAACTTTTTTTGAATTTTTGTAGAAATAGATTATATTTGCTATGAATTACCATGTTAAAGCACGACAGAACCATCATTCATGTGGAGGTCAAGGACACCCATGAACACTTTTACTTTGGATCAGCGGCAGCAATGTACGAAGATTCCAGGGTAAAAGACCTATTGAAAATCAAGTACCAGACATTCAGAACCAAGAGAGTGTCTTTTGACAGACCGTATGAGAACGAGTACCTTATTGTACGTAAAGGCAATCTGAACACCATCAATCACGGCGTTTTGTGAAAGATGAGTAGCAGTCTCTTTAATACTATGCTTCAGCATGCGGACCCGGCGCAGGTGGCGGGGCTGGCGCGGTTTTTCAAAACCGGGCCTGGCCAGTATGGGGAGGGAGATAAGTTTCTGGGAATCAAGGTCCCTGTGACGCGTGCCGTTGTCAAGGAATGCTGGCGGGATACCGGCTGGAAGAATCTGGAAGAATGCATTTCCAGCGAATACCATGAAATCAGGCTGGCAGCACTGCTCACCTTAGTTGAGGTTTTTAAGCACGCTGGACGGAGATCCCCGAATCTTAAACAGGATGTAATAGACTTTTACCTATCCCATACAGACCGCATCAACAACTGGGACTTGGTGGACTTGAGTTGCTATCCGCTGCTGGGAGAGTGGCTCCTGGACAAGGACAGGACTCTGCTGTATGACTTGGCGCGGAGCGGCAAGACCATATGGGAGCAGCGGATTGGCATTGTGAGCACCATGACTTTTATCCGTCACGGGCAGTTGCAGGATACGTTTGACATAGCTGACTTACTGCTCCATCATCCTCATGACCTTATCCATAAGGCGGTGGGATGGCTGTTACGTGAAGCTGGAAAAAGGGACAAGGAGGCACTGGTGGCCTATTTGAATGAGATTCCCGGAACAAGTCCGAGAATGACGCAAGGTGCACACCATACCGTCATGCCCGGCCTCGACCGAGCATCCCAGATGCCGCGAACCATGCTGAGATATGCTATTGAAAAGTTTCCTGAGGAGGAAAGAAAATACTACTTGAACAAATGATAATCAGACCGGAAGAACCTAAAGACTACCGTGAGGTAGAGGAGCTTACGCGTGAGGCGTTTTGGAATGTGTATCGCCCCGGATGCGTGGAGCATTATGTACTTAATCAGTACCGGAACAGTCCGGATTTCGTGAAGGAACTGGACTTTGTGATGGAAGAGGATGGCAAAATAATTGGGCATGTGATGTTCTCAAGGGCTGAACTGGTGGTAGGCACAAGCCAGAAAATAGCCAGTTGGACCTTTGGGCCCATAAGCATTCATCCGGATTACAAGCGGAAGGGGTATGGACTCAAGTTGCTGAACTACGCGTTGGAGCAAGCACGTAAAATAGGTGTAGGATTCCTTTGCATGGAGGGTAACATTGACTTTTACAAACATGCAGGGTTCAAACTGGCTTGTACCTACAATATCAATTATCACGGCGAGCCAGCCGGCTCAGAGGTGCCGTACTTCCTGGCTAAGGAACTCATACCGGGGTGGCTGAAGCAAAACGGAATCGGCCCCGGAGACAAGCCTGCAACCTACTGTCCTCCAAAAGGTTACTTTGTAGCTTATGACAATCCGGAGGCCTTCGAGGCTTACGAAGCCACCTTCCCGCCAAAAGAGAAACTCCGCCTTCCCGGCCAGCTTGAGATATGAGAAACGCAATTGGATACTTGATGGGCTTCCTGATGTTTGTGGTCGGAATCCCCGCACTCATGTGGTGGGTTTCAGGAACGCCTGCTCTCATCCCCATGGATGCCTTCGGGCACGAGGTGGCGCCGCGGACGCAGAACCTGATGACCGACGGGCCGTACAGTTTCAACCGCAATCCTATGCTCACGGGGACGCTCACGTACCTGGCGGGCATCGTAATCTGGCTCTGGCACTGGCAGGCGGCCGTTGTCTGGGCGGCATTCCTGGCAATCATGCTGGTCCAGGTGCTCACAGAGGAGAAGCGGCTAAGGAAAGACTTCGGGAGGAATACGAAGATTATTGCAAGAAAACACGCAGATTCTAATGCTTGAAACCGACAGAATAAGACTCCGCCCATGGCGTGACGATGACGCCGAAACCCTGTACAAATGGGCCAAGGACCCGGATGTGGGCCCCCGTGCCGGCTGGCCGCCGCATGCATCCGTTGAAGAAAGCCTTGAAGTAATCCGCACCGTCTTCAACGATGCCACAAACACCTGGGCCATAGAGTGGAAAGAAACCGGCGAAGCCATAGGCGCAATGGGCTACGGCCCCTCATGCGACTGCAATCTCCCTGCCCGTGAAGGCGAGCTCATCACCGGCTATTGGATTGCAAAACCTTATTGGAACAGAGGTATTTGCACGGAGGCTCTGAAGCTCATGATAGAGCACATAAAACAAACCACGGATATTAAATCACTCATCTCCGGCCACTTTGTGGACAACCCAGCCAGCGGCCGCGTAATGGAAAAGTGCGGCTTCAAACCCACCGGAGAGACCGTAATTGATGAAACCCAGTATCAGGGGAAAGACAGACCAATAAGAGTATTAAGACTGGAATTAATGGAACAAAAGTTTTGTCAGAGCTGCGGCATGCCGCTCACCGAGGAAATGAAAGGCACCAACGCCGACGGCACTAAGAACGATGACTACTGCATCTACTGCTACAAAGACGGCGCCTTCACCAGGGACTGCACTATGGAAGAGATGATTGACTTCTGCGCAGGGTTCGTGGACGAGGTCAACAAGAACATGCCCAAGCCCATGACCAAGGAGGAGTACAAGCAGATGATGCGCCAGTGGTTCCCCCTTCTTAAACGCTGGAAGCAATGAGTCCGGAGAAGCACCCGTTCCAACCGTTCCTCCCCGCGGGTGCCCGCATCCTCTTTCTGGGAAGTTTCCCGCCCCAGCCCCACCGCTGGTGCATGCCCTTCTATTACCCAAACTGGATCAACGACTTTTGGCGCATAATGGGCCTCATCTTCTTTGCCGATAAGGACCACTTCTGCATCGTCCCGGAAAAGCGCTTCGACGAGTTCGCCATCCGGACCTTCTGTGCCGATAAGGGCCTTGCCTTCTACGACACCGCCACCGAAGTCCGCCGCCTCCGGGACAACGCCTCCGACGCCTTCCTGGAAGTGGTCACCCCCACCGACGTCGCCGCCCTCCTCAGCCAAATCCCTTCCTGCTACACCCTCGTCACTACCGGCCAGAAGGCCACGGAGGTCATTGTAGAGACATTTGGATGCGACATACCTCCGATTGGCGGATGCATGCAATTAAAGATTCCGGATCAAGGGTACATCACCTTCTGGCGTATGCCATCCACGTCCAGGGCTTATCCGCTCCCGCTGGAGAGGAAGGCCGATGCTTACAGGCGGCTTTTCCTGTAGAACTGTCGGAGGAGCTTACGCTCCTTGGAGCCAGGCGGCGAGGAGGACGAGGGCGGAGACGAGAAGGAGGAGGAGGGTGAAGAGCATGAAGAAACTGAACTGGCAGAGTATGTAGGCCGATGCCGCCGCGCACGCGGACATCCCCAGTTTGTACCGCCTCCGGATGCTTGTCCAGGTTCAGGTAGGTATAGCCCTTATTCAGGATCTGGGCGGTATTCCTCAGAATAGCCTCACCTTTCTCATTATACCCCATTTCCGTATTCACCGTAATGTCGGAGAAGTCCTCCCGGTCCTTCTGCACCGGCTGCAGGAGGGACGATACCAGGGCGAAGAAGGCGTAAAAGACGATGAGCTCCGTCAGCGCGCCAGATAGCGTTCGTGGGCGCCGTTAATATAGTCCCGGATCATGTAGCCCGGCCTAAGGAGGAGGTGGGTGAAGGTGCGCCAGCGGACCTTGAGGGAATGCTTCTTTTTCATGGCCTACAGCATTTTGAGGGCACGGGAAAGCTGGTCAGGGCAGCTGGTGCCGCGGCCTTTGCAGTCGATGCCGGAGAGGCGGGAGATGACATCGGCTTTATTCATGCCCACCACAAGGGCGCCGATTCCCTGCGTATTGCCGTGACAGCCACCGGTGTAGCGGACACTTTTGACGATGTCCCCGTCCAGCTCGATGTCTATCTGGCTGGAGCACACCGCCCCGCAGGTTTGGAACGATGCCTTCCGGACGCCGCCGTCCATGATGTCAGAAATAAGAGTTACGTCAAACATATTTGCAAAGATACTGTTTTTTCAGTAAATTGCAGAGATTCCCGGGACAAGCACGAGAATGACTGAAGCAAACTAAATATGACACTTGAACAAACTATCCAGGAAGCCATCAAGGAGGCCATGAAGGCCAAGGACACGGTGGCAATGAACGCAACACGCGCTATCAAAGGTGAGATCCTGCTCTTCAAGACATCCGAAGGCGGGGCCAAGGAAGTCACGGACGGTGACATCCTGAAGATGATCCAGAAGCTGGTCAAGCAGCGCAAAGAGGCCGCGGAACAGTATGTTGCCGCCGGCCGCCAGGAGCTGGCAGACAACGAACTGGCAGAAGCCGCCGTGATGGAAAAATACCTCCCCAAGCAGCTGTCTGCAGAGGAGGTGAAGGCGAAGATTCAGGAGATTATCGCCCAGGTTGGCGCCACGTCCATAAAGGACATGGGGCGCGTCATGGGCGCCGCCAACAAGGCGTTGGCCGGATTGTCCGATGGGAGGACAATCTCCGGGATTGTGAAGGAACTGCTAAGTTAGAGATGGTCAAGCCCGAGAATGACGGCTACAGTGACTTATACTGTTCCAGGGCCTTTTCCAGGATGAAGAGGGCGCGCTGGAGGTCTTTCTTTTTCAGGACGTAGGCAAGGCGGACCTGGTTCATACCCATGCCGGGAGTGGAGTAGAAGCCGGCTGCGGGGGCCATCATGATGGTTTCTCCGGTGCAGCCGGACGGGGTTTTATCGTCCTTCCAGGAGAAGTCCGACAGGCACCAGGCGCAGAACTTTTCGGTATCTTCCACGGGGAGCTGGGCCACGGTATAGAAGGCGCCCATTGGGACAGGCGTGTAGCATCCGGGAATGCGGTTCACCCCGTCGATGAGGCATTTCCTGCGCTCGACGTATTCATCGTACACCTCCCTGGAATACGCCTCCGTTCCTTCGATGGACGCTTCTGCCACAATCTGGCCGATGAGCGGCGGCGACAGCCTTGCCTGGCAGAACTTCATAACCGTTTTCCGGACCTCCGCATTCTTGGTGATAAGGGCGCCGATACGGATGCCGCACTCAGAATACCGTTTTGAAACAGAGTCAATAAGGACCACGTTCTGCTCTATCCCCTCCAGGTGCATGGCCGATATGTACGGAGAGCCGGTGTAGATGAACTCGCGGTAGACTTCGTCAGAGAAGAGGTAGAGGTTGTACTTTTTCACCAGGTCCCTTATTCGGTTCATTTCCTTCTGGGTATAGAGGTATCCCGTGGGGTTGTTGGGGTTGCAGATGAGGATGGCTTTGGTGCGGTCGTTGATGAGTTCCTCGAACTTCTCCACCTTGGGGAGGCAGAACCCTTCCTCTATGGTGGTGGCCACCGTCCGGATCACAGCCCCCGCTGACACTGCGAAGGACATATAGTTGGCGTACGCCGGTTCCGGGACGATTATCTCATCCCCCGGATTCAGGCAGCTCAGGAAAGCGAAAAGGACAGCCTCGCTACCGCCGCTTGTGACGATGATCTCGTCTGCCGAAAGCTTTATCTGGTAGCGCTCATAGTAGTTCACAAGTGCCTGGCGCAGAGACCTGTAGCCCTGCGAAGGGCTGTACTCCAGCGTGGTGCGGTCTACATGCTTCAGCGCCTCCAGCGCCTTGGGCGGGGTTGGCAGGTCCGGCTGACCAATGTTAAGCTTGTAAATCTTGACGCCTCTGTCCTCCGCCGCATACGCCAGCGGGGCAAGCTTCCTGATGGGCGACGCAGGCATGTCCACGCCGCGCTGTGAAATCTGAAGGGACATAATCTGTCTGTTTAACCGGACAAAGTTAATAAAAAATTTGCCTATATAAAAAGCCTTGCACCCAGAAAGGCGCAAGGCTTGAATACTCAGTAAAGGATTCTTTACTATTTTACACAACGTACGGACATTGCACTGGAACAACCGATTATGGGTGCAAAGCTATAAAGTTCACCAAGATCGTATGTCTGCTTCATCGTAACGGTAGGTGCGCCGAAATCATGAACAGCCACCATCCCGGATGTATCGTCATAACCAGTCCTATCCTCAATCCTCATGTATTTGCGATACGTCGTGCTTCCACCGCTTGTGCACCAATAGAAGCCAGCATAACGGAAATAATCTGAGCCGTAACTACGGTAGTCATATATCTGGGCAGGCAAGCTGTTTTCCTCAATATATCCGGCATACGGGAAATAGGCCGTGACAGGATCCAAATCAAAGGTGACTCCGGCATATTTGTCTGTATTCAATATATAATCCGTGTTTGCGGATTTAGTCACATAAGTATAATCGTTCATGACATGCCATCCGTACGGGCAAGGATCGTCGTTACTGCTTATCCAGCGGTCTTTTGCACCAAGTTCATACCCCGCCGCATAGACCCAGTCATAGTTGTTCAAGTTAGGATTGATAAAGGTCATCGGATGGGCATGGGCGTATGCGACGGTACCGTTTTCAGCGGTGCTGGCGACATAATTCCAGTTGCCGGCATTGGTGGTATATATCTGAACGGGATCGGTATCCGCATAGAGGTTCTTGACACCACGGAACGGATCCTTGCGGCCGAACTGGTAAAGCAGACCGGCGGTTTCTGTGCTACCCACTCCATTGCTGTCACCGGTGGTGTATGCGTAGCTGAATGCACCCAAGTTTACTTTCATCATGTTGTTGCTATAGTAATCCGCAGTAGGATCGAAGGAAGCGCCGGTGCACCAGATGTGCCAGCTCCAGAGGATTTTATCCGTATCGTCCTTAACAGCCACTACGGCATTTCCGCGGACGCCGGTGGTCTCGATATAGACATAGCCGTCGTCATAAAGGGCAGCTGATGCTATTAAACTACCCACAGACGGTGCGGAAAGGGCGCCGGCCGGAGATTCCCAAAGAACTTCTGCAGAAACAGCTGTGCTGTTGAGCCAGTTATAGTCCGTTCCTTTGCAGTTCTTGAACTTGTATGCTGCAGCATCGTCAGAAGCAACCACATAGCAGTTTGCAGTCTGGTTCATAGGGCTCAGGTTGGTGGCTGCCGGAGGAGCGGGAGAAGCCGTACCTTCCAGGTTCACGTTCAGCCTGTACATCTTTCCGGGGTCAAAGGTAAGGACATTGGGGAAAGTAACAGTCTTGGTGTACTCATCACCATTAAAGTGATAAGCTGTCACTGTCCACTTTGTACCGGCGGGCTGTTCACTGACAGCAGTGGGGATGTAACAGACAATCGTTTTGTCTGCCGGCAGGTTGATACCTGTGGCAGTTCCCTCGCTGCCGTCAATACTGCCAAGATAAACATCTTGATAGGAAAAACCGGTAGTAACAACCATATCGGGTTCCGCAGCATATCCCCACTCGTTTTTGGGACCGAAGGAATTATTCTTATCAGACACCAGGCTGATACGGGTAAAGACATCGCTGGCGGAGAGTGATGCGGGCAGTACAACAGTTAACTTGATTACGCTGTAAAGGTTCTGAAGGGTAACGTCCAGCGAACTGGTATAAGGATCCTTTTCGCTTAAGCTGGCATATCCGAACAATACGTTTCTCTTGCTCAGCGGGGTAAGGTCGCCGCTTGCCGAAGCATAAGAATAATTGTTGCAATCGTAGCGGATGTATTCGGTTCCCACTTTAACCTCGTAGATAGCGCGGCGGTTTTTTGTACCTTTTGCACCGTTGATACGTTCGGAACCGTAGTATCCATCATTTTTGGGCATATCCAGATCATCATACTCATAGGGGCTGATGGGAGGATAGAAGCAAACTATACGCTCTGCATCGCCGCCGGTGTAATAACCTTCAAACACACCATCAGCAGTACCGGCACCGCTCACAAGGGCGAATTTATCGATACTGCGAACAGTAGCGGTGGAAGAATTGGCATTGAATGAAACAACGGCGATACTGT
The DNA here is from genome assembly GCA_024694675.1 of Bacteroidales bacterium. Taxonomy (GTDB): domain Bacteria; phylum Bacteroidota; class Bacteroidia; order Bacteroidales; family UBA932; genus Cryptobacteroides. The sequence goes on from JAILJO010000141.1 coordinate 8,322, forward strand.
CGCCGGCCGCCCATTCGCACTTGAGGACCTTGTTCTCCTCAGTGTAAGCAGTCTTTGTAAGTGAACCGAAGTCAGCATTGAGGGTCATGAGAACGCCCTTGGGCTGCTCCTGATTCTGTTCGATGACATCCTGTTCTACAACAGTGTCTATCTCATTCAACTGGCAAGCTGCGACAAGAAGAGCCGCAAGCGCGGAAATAAATACAATACTCTTTTTCATAGCTCGTACATGTTTAGGAGTAAAAGAGATCGCCACCGTCATCGAAACCGGGGACGCTTACAGTAATGCATCCCTCAAGGGATACTTCAAAGAGTTCGCTCTCTGGCGCAACGTAAGTTTGTTTTTCGATCATAATAATATGGTATTGTTAAAACTATTTTTCCAATTCGCAAATTTCGGAAAATGGCCTTTACGGGTAAATACATATTTTTATGTATGTCCCATTCGGGGGCGAATGCTTATATTTGTAGTTGTGAAAAGGTTTTCCGTAATAATTCTTGTGTTTGCAAGCTGCTTCTTCGCGCTGGGCCAGGCTCAGGACGCATACAGCGTGGCAGAGGAACAGTTCTACCAGGGACAGTACGGCGCGGCAATACGGACGGCGCTGGAGGGATTGCAGGAGGAACCGGCGCGTTCCGCGGAGGAATCCGCAGTGGAACTGTACTCCATCCTGGGGGCATCGTACTCCCGGCTGGGAGCGTTTGACAAGGCGGCCGATTATTTCTTCCGCTGCTACCAGTTCGACAAAAAGGAGGGAAATGCGGAGGGGATGACATCGTCCCTGGTGAACCTGGCGTCCATGTACGTGTACGCGGGAAAGCCGGAACTTGCGGAGAAGGAGGCGCTGGAAGCCATCGACAATGAAAAGCCGCTGGGAAGGCCGCTCAAACTTGCCATGGCCTACGGGAAAGCCTGCGACGTCTACCATGCCCTGAAAAAGGAGGAAACCGCCCTGGAATACGCCAATCTTGCGGTAGAGACCGCCCTTGAGACCGGGAAAGACGATGCCGTAGCAGTACGCAGGAGCCAGAGGGCCTATCCCCTGCTGTCCCTGAAACGGTACAGGGAGGCGGAGGCGGATTTATCGTTCTCGGAAAAGGTGTTCCAGGATAAAGGAAACAGGCAGTCCCTCTCAATTGTATACTTCCAGCTGGCGGGGCTTTATGAGAACACCGGCCGGAAAGCACTTTCTACCTCTTATTATAAAAAAGCCCTGGATCTGGCCAGGGAACTGCCGGACAAGCCGCTGGAGCAGAAGATATGCTTCGCCCTTGCCGGGCATCTTAAAGACACAGACCCCAAGGAAGCTTTCGAACTGCTGTCAAGATCGGCCTCACTGCAGGAGGAGATTGCCAAGAGCGAGAGCGACAACGCCCTGGAACTTTTCAACATAGAGTACGATACCGCCAAGAAGGAAGAACAGATTGCAGCCCAGGAAAGGGAGATTCAGATAGAAAGGCGCAGGACGCTGGTACTTGTGATAGTGCTTCTGGTGCTGCTTGCGGCCGCAGCGGTCACGGCTGTAACCGCCATCCGCTCAAAGATAGTGAGGGAAAAACTCCAGCAGAGCAACGCCCAGAAGGACTTCCTGTTCAAGGTGATTTCCCACGACATAATGTCCCCCGCCATAGCCATGCTCCGCGGCATTCAGATGCTCAGGGGCCACTCCCATATTGCCGATGACAACCGCTCCTCGGAAGTCCTTGTCCAGCTGGAAAGGCAGGCGGAAAGCGAGGTTGAACTTATAGACAACGTTCTCCGCTGGGCCCGCAACAAGGAAAAGGCTGCCCCCGGAGAGAAGGCCCGGTTCGATGTCCCGGAGATGGTCCGCGAAGCCATGGAGCAGTACCGCGGGGGCGCGGCGCAGAAAGGAATCGGCCTGGAACTGGTGTGCAGCGACGACGCAATAGTGGTTGAGTGCAACCGGAGCAACCTCCTCATCGCGGTGAGGAACCTCCTTTCCAACGCCATCAAGTTCTCCCGTCCGGAGGGCAAGGTCACCGTCCGTGTCCGGCAGGGGGCCGATGTCGTCGACCTCAGCGTAGAGGATTATGGAATAGGAATTCCGGCCGATAAACTGGACGCCATCTACAGCTCCGAAGCAGGGTTCCGGCGCCCGGGAACCGCGGGAGAACCAAGCCACGGCATGGGCCTGGCTGTGAGCCGTGACCTTGTGGCGGCAATCGGCGGAAAGATGTCCGTCCACAGCGCGGAAGGAAAAGGCAGCATATTCACAATACACATTCCTTCAGGAGGGGGCTGCAATGACCGATAACGTCCGGCTCATGCTGGTGGATGACCACCCGCTCATGCTCATAGGCATTTCCTCCATGCTGGAAGGGAAAGGCATTGACATTGTGGGAACCGCCGGGGACGGGAGAGAGGCGCTGCAGAAGGCTGCTGAGTTAAAGCCCGATGTCATGATGCTGGACATAGTGATGCCCGGCATGGACGGCATAGAACTGGCCCGCCACATGCGCGCGGAGATGCCTGACGTGGCTCTCCTGGTGCTCTCCAGCGACACTTCCCTCGCCTCCCTGGAGACGCTGCTTAACATAGGCATAGACGGCTTCCTCTCCAAAACAAGCGACGCCGCCCTAATGATAGACGCCGTCAAAAGCGTCGCCGCCGGCTATGAGTTCTACGGAACGGACATAGCCCGGCTCATCGAGCGCATAAGCCTTGCCAAGAAGGCTTCGGACAGCCTCTTTACGCCCCGCGAGCTTGACGTCATACGCCTCAGCTGCCA
>JAILJO010000149.1 GCA_024694675.1 Bacteroidales bacterium
ACCTCCGCACCGGTGACACCGTTTGCGAGGAATCCAAGCCCATCACCCTTGAAACCATGGAGTTCCCGGATCCCGTCATCGGAATCGCTGTGGAGCCCAAGACCCAGAAGGATCTTGACAAGCTGGGAATCGCCCTCGGCAAGCTTGCTGAGGAAGACCCCACCTTCACAGTCAAGTCTGATGTGGAGACCGGCCAGACCGTGATCAGCGGCATGGGCGAACTCCATCTGGACATTATCGTAGACCGTCTCCGCAGGGAGTTCGGCGTAGATATCAACCAGGGTGCACCTCAGGTCAACTACAAGGAGTCCATCACCACCGCACATCAGCTCCGCGAGGTCTTCAAGAAGCAGACCGGCGGACGCGGCAAGTTCGCAGACATCATAGTAAACATCTCTCCTGCCGACGAAGGCGTACAGGGTCTTCAGTTCATCAATTCGGTCAAAGGCGGCAACATCCCCAAGGAATTCATCCCTTCAGTGGAAAAGGGTTTCCAGTCAGCCATGTCAAACGGTGTTTTGGCAGGCTACGAGGTCCCTTCACTGAAGGTGGAGCTCCTGGACGGAAGTTTCCATCCCGTGGACAGTGACCAGCTCTCCTTCGAGCTCGCTGCCCGCATGGCCTTCCGCCACGCCTGCCCCAAGTGCCATCCGGTACTCCTTGAGCCCATCATGAGCCTCGAGGTGGTGACCCCGGAAGAGTACATGGGAGACATCGTGGGTGACCTTAACCGCCGCCGCGGCCAGATTGTGAACATGGACTCCACCGCCAATGGAGCACGCATCGTCAAGGCATTCGTTCCGCTCGCAGAGCAGTTCGGTTATGTCACAATACTGCGTACGCTGTCCTCAGGACGCGCCACCAGCACCATGACATTCGACCACTACGCAGAGGTCCCGGCCAACCAGGCAAGGGAAATCATCGAGAAGAGCGGATATCGCGTAATGAACTATGACGAAGAGTAACATTTAGCAAAAAGTAAAAATTGTATTAGTGATATGAGCCAGAAAATCAGAATCAAGCTTAAATCCTTCGATCACATGCTGGTAGACAAGTCTGCCGTCAAGATCGTAGATACAGTGAAGGCAACGGGTGCAAAGGTTGTAGGTCCCATTCCTCTTCCCACCAACAAGAAGATCTTCACTGTGAACCGCTCCACCTTCGTCAACAAGAAGAGCCGCGAGCAGTTCGAACTCGACTCCTATGTCCGCCTCATCGACATCGACGACTCCAACGCAAAGACCGTCGACGCTCTCATGAAGCTGGAACTTCCTTCCGGAGTAGAGGTTGAGATCAAGGTCTGAGGTTAATACCTCGGCATCAAGTTGCAATTTGTCGGAAAGATTGCTAACTTTACATCCCGACAAATTGTCAACGGCCCCTTAGCTCAGCGGTTAGAGCAGCGGACTCATAATCCGTGGGTCGCAGGTTCAAATCCTGCAGGGGCCACAAATGCCAGCCATTACGGCTGGTATTATTATACTTAACACTGAAATGTACGATCCAAAGTCATCACACGCCGATGATTTCATAAATCATGACGAAATTCTGGAAAGCCTTGAGGAGGCTTCCCGCGAGTCCAAGAACCACGCTCGCGTAGAGGAAATACTGGAAAAAGGTGCCCTTTGCAAAGGCCTTACCCACAGAGAGGCCGCAACGCTCATGGCATGCGAAGACCCCGCCCTGGAAGAGCGTCTCTTCGCCCTCGCAAAGGAAATCAAGCACAAGTTCTATGGCAACCGCATAGTGCTCTTTGCTCCGCTCTACCTTTCCAACTATTGCGTAAACGGCTGTGTATATTGCCCTTACCATTACAAGAACCGCACTATTCCCCGTAAGAAGCTCTCTCAGGAAGAGATAGCCCAGGAGGTCCGTGCGCTCATCCGTATGGGCCACAAGCGTCTGGCTGTTGAGGCCGGCGAAGACCCGGTGAACAACCCCTTGGAGTACATCCTTGACTCCATCAAGACCATCTACAGCGTCAACGAAGGCGGCAACTCCATCCGCAGGGTGAACATCAACATCGCGGCAACTGACGTGGAGAGTTTCAGGAAGCTGAAGGCGGCGGGAATCGGCACATATATCCTTTTCCAGGAGACTTACAACAAGGAGAACTACCAGAAGCTGCATCCTACCGGTCCCAAGAGCAATTACAACTGGCACACGGAGGCCATGGACCGTGCCCAGGAAGGCGGATGTGACGATGTTGGGATTGGCGTCCTCTTCGGCCTCAGCGGCTACATGTACGAGCTTGTTGGCCTCCTCATGCACGCAGAGCATCTGGAAGCCGTCTGGGGCGTTGGCCCTCATACCATTTCCGTCCCGCGCATATGCCCTGCTGACGATATCTCCGTCGAAGACTTCAAGGACGCCCTCCCGGACAACATTTTCCATAAGCTGGTTGCCGTCCTCCGCATTGCCGTCCCGTATACCGGAATGATTATTTCCACCAGGGAATCGGCAAAGATGAGGGGCATGCTTCTGGACTGCGGCATCTCACAGATAAGCGGCGGCTCCCGTACCAGCGTTGGCGGATACACCACGGAAGAAAGGCACAACGAGACCGCCCAGTTCGACGTCTCTGACACCCGTTCCCTTGACGATGTTGTCCGCTGGCTCCTTGAGAAGGACCACATCCCGTCCTTCTGCACCGCCTGCTACCGCGAAGGCCGCACCGGAGACCGCTTCATGAGCCTGTGCAAGAGCGGCAAGATAAGCCTCTGCTGCACGCCAAACGCCCTCATGACGCTCAAGGAATACCTTATGGACTACGCCTCCCCGGAAACCCGCGCGGCCGGCGAAGCCCTCATTGAAAGAGGCCTTCTGGACATTCCTCTGGAGAAGACGCGTGAGATTACCCGTGACCGCCTCCGCCGCATAGAAAACGGTGAAAGGGACTTCAGGTTCTAATCCATGGATCCAATTCAAATAGCGTTTTTTGGTGCAACTAACAGCGGAAAATCCACGCTGGTAAATGCTATTGCCGGACAGGACGTTTCACTTGTGAGCGCCCTTCCCGGGACAACGACAGACCCCGTCAGGAAACGCATTGAATTGCCGGGCATTGGCCTGTGTGTCCTGGTCGATACCGCCGGCTATGGAGATGAAGGTGATTTGGGAGCACAGCGTGAGCGCCTCACAAAAGCGGTAATAGACAGTACCGATGTAGCAGTTCTTCTTCGCTCCGGTCATCCTGCCGATGATGAGTGGGAGTCAATGATCCGAAAGGCGGCGTTAAAGCTTATTGTCATTTCGAGCGAAGTCGAGAAATCTCACATTCTTGAACTTATTTCCGACATTGTCCCTAAAGATGATCATAAGTTCCTGACAGGCAAACTGGTTGCCAAAGGAGACCTGGTGGTGCTTGTGATGCCGCAGGACAGCGAGGCTCCGAAGGGCAGGCTCATACTGCCGCAGGTGCAGGTGATTAGGGAACTGCTGGACCGCGGCTGCACGCCCGTATGCTGCACTCCGGACAGCCTGAAAAGCACAATAGCCGGCCTTAAAGGCGCTCCGGCGCTGGTCATTACAGACTCCCAGGTATTCAAGTTTGTGAACGAGACCATCCCTGCGGACTGGACGCTGACATCGTTCTCAATTCTTCTGGCGGCAGCGAAAGGTGACATCAATGTCTTTGTGGAAGGAGCAAAGGCAATCAATGCCTTGAAGCCAGGGGCCAGGGTGCTCATTGCGGAGGCGTGTACTCACGTCCCGGATACTGAGGACATTGGCCGGGTCAAGATCCCGGCAATGCTCCGGAAACGTGTACCTGACCTTGAAGCGGTCATTGCCGCGGGCAATGATTTTCCGGAGGATTTGTCACATTATAGTCTGATTATTCACTGCGGAGCATGTGTGGCTAACGCTGCGCTGGTGCGTTCGCGTATAAGAAAAGCACTCCTTGCCGGAGTGCCAATCACAAATTACGGTATAGCCATAGCTGCCCTTCAGGGCATTCTGGACAGGGTTTCTCTACCTTAGCTGCCAATATTCTCACGGATGAGTTCCGTGAGGCTGGTGATGATTTCCAGGTTGTTGAGGTTCATGCCCTCGAACACTTCTTTGACCTCTGCGGTGGAGAGTTCGAAGGTGTCATCGTCCTTTATATACCTTATAATAAAATTGATATCCTGGTACTGGCAGATGAAGCTGGCGAAGCAGCCGGCGAGGTCTCCCTTTGGCTGGAGGTCTATGTGGGAGCGCTGGTAGGAGGCGTAGATTTCAGTGCCTTCGCCAACCTTGGACTTGAGGTGGAATTGGCCGTTGCAGAGCTCAGAGTGGAACTTCAGGAGGGCTATGCCCATGCCAATCTTGCGCTCCTTGCGGCAGGAGTAGAAGCGGCTGTTGATGGCTTCTATCATCTCCTCCGGCATTCCGCATCCGTTGTCCACAATCTTGATGGAAAGGAGGTCCTTGGCCTCGCTGTCTTCCATCTCGATGGTGATTTCCGTAGCGCCGGCGCGGATGGAGTTGTGGGTAATGTCAATGATATGAAGGTCCAGGCTTTTCATAGTATCACGGGTTCTCCCTGACGCAGGGCATCCTTGAAGTTGTCGAAGCTGAAATAGGGCATTTCCAGGACGCTGTGTATCTTGGCAATGTCCGGGATGAAGTGGGCGTCGCTGCTCTGGATGAAGTTGAGGTCGCTGAACCAGGGGCAGTCTTCCAGGAACTTGTATCCGTCACGCTTGCAGTAGTAGCTGAGTTCCATTGCGTGGAACTTGAGCCCGGAAGGGACAAAGCCCAGCTGTGAGCTCAGGCTGAATGTGGGACGGTCTATATGGGCGGGTATGAAGATGCCGCCTATCTCATAGACCTTCTGCTGCAGTTCCAGGATGGGAAGGTCCAGGGCGTTGATGAGGAGGTGTGGGACCTGGTCCAGAACGTTCTCATCTTCATCCACCACAAGCTGGTAGCCGAACTTGTCCACATCGTTCTCGAAATAGATTACGCGGGAGTCCAGAAATGCCTGGAATTCAGCGAGTTTCTCCACCGTGGGCATGAAGGCCAGGCAGTGGACCTCCTCCTTGGTGGTCACCTCCGCGCCCATGAGGACGTGCAGCCCAACCTTCTCCCCCAGGCGCCGCGTAACATCGGCATTGAGGGTGGAATTGTGGTCCGTGAGGCCGATTATGTCCATCCCGCGGGCCTTCGCAGTTGCCACAATGGCAGAGGGGCTCATCTCGATGTCTCCGCAGGGGGAGAGCACCGAGTGGATGTGCATATCGGCATTGAACTTCATTATTTGATGAGTTCGTAAAGCTTGCCGCAGACCTGGAAGGTGGCGTCGTGGCTCACGAGGAGGCAGATGTCCTCGTCCTTTGCGTGCTGGAGCATGTCCGGATCCGGAACGCCGTCGCGGACAATTATGACCGCGGGCATGTCCTTCAGGGAGGCTATTGCCGTTACGTTCTTGTGGGTCTGCATGGTAATCCATACCTGGCCGCTGCGGGCGTTGCCCATGACGTCGCTAAGGAGGTCAGATGCGTATGCGCCTTCGACCTCTGCATCAAGGTTAACCTCGTTGAGGCACTTGAGGTCCAGCTTTTCGATAATGTCTTTTACAGTCATATTATTGTTCTTCTTTGTTTGACTTGATACGGTCTCCCCAGATGCGATTCATAGCATCTTTGGAGGTTTTGGAGAGGGGGTTGATGAATACGCAGGTGTCTGCGTTGGCGTCTCCACGGACGATGTCTTCCGCCAGGGCCGCGCAGGAAGGGGCTCCACATGCGCTGCAATTGACGCCGGGAAGGGCCTTCTCTATCTTTTTCATGCGCTCAGCCATCTTGAAGGCCTCTGCGTAATTGTCGTTGAGCTTGTATATGGAGCGGGGCTTTATGTCCGGTATCTCCATATCCTTTATCCACTCCGGCGTGAGCGTATTGTCTTCGTTAGACGATTCGCGGAGCTTGCTGTTTTCCAGGCGCTCAAAAAGGCGGGCGCGGTACTCAAGCCTCTTGCGGGCGACGAAGCGGTCGTTGGTGGTAAGGACACCACCCACGCAGCCCTGGTCGCAGATTCGCATCTCCACAAGGCCGGGGGCGTCTACGGCCTCGTCTTCCAGCTTTTCCAGGAAATTGAGGACGTTCTGCAGTCCGTCCACCGCATACTGGTATCCCTTGAAGTTCACGGCTTCGCCGCCGGCCAGCGGCCACATAACGTCACGCGCGGTGAGGGCGTGGTTGATTGGCTGGGCGTTTTTGTCCGAGTCGTGAAGCATCAGGAGCACCTTGTTGTACAGGAAGTCCATGTTAATGACGCCCGACACATAGGTCTCCTTGCCGCTCACAGGGTACTTGACGGCGGCAATCTTGGCGGCGCAGGGCGTGACGTAGAAAACGCCTATGGATTCGCGGCGGGCGCCATCGTCCATAAGCCTCTTGACGATAACCCTGGACGCAAGCTCCAGCGGTGCACGGACATGGATTACGTTGTCCACAAGGGAAGGGAATCGGACCTGGATGAGGCGGGTGACAGCCGGGCAGTAAGGCGAGATGAAGGTGCTTATCTCCGGATGGTCTTCCATGTAGCGGTTGTACAGTTCCATCATCCGAGGCACCTCGTGCTCCACCTCATAAATATGGGTGAAACCCAGTTTCAGGAGGCAGGAGTAAATGGCCTTCGTCTTGTACTTGGTGTCAAACTGGCCTATAAAGGTGGTGGGGACCAGGCAAACCCTGTAGCGGTAGTTCTCTATCAGGCCAAAATCGTCCTGCTTGATATATATGGCCTTGTGGGGGCAGGCTTTCATGCATTCGCCGCAGTCCACGCACTTGTTGTCGCTGATGACGGCCTTTCCCCCGCGGATGCGGATGGCGGCCGTGGGGCATGTGCGCATGCAGGTGGTACACCCCTGGCAGAGGTAGTCGTTGACCCTTAGGGAATGTCTGAAATATATCTCTCCTGTAGGCATAGGATCAGGTTAGGTAAACCGTCATGGTGACAGTGGTACCGACGCCAATCTTGGTGTCAATCTTGAGGTCGTCAGTGTTCTTCTTGATGTTTGGAAGGCCCATGCCCGCACCATAGCCCATCTCACGCACCTGCGGCGAGGCCGTTGACCAGCCTTCCTGCATCGCGAGGTCTATGTTGGGGATTCCGGGGCCTTCATCGGCCACTACCATTACAATCTTCTCTCCGTCTATATCCACGTCTATGGTTCCGCCGTAGGCATGGGCAACGGCGTTGATTTCAGCCTCGAAGAGGGCGACGACGGTGCGCTTTATGTTGACAGGGTCCACGCCAAGCTGCTTGAGAGTGCGTTTGACGCTGCTCGAGGCCTGTCCTGCATCGGTAAAGTTGCCGCGCTCTATCTTGAAGGTGTAATGCATAGGGCTAGTACAGGGGCTGGATTCCGGCTCCGTAGAGAATGCCGCTGAGTTTGAAGATGCTGTATCTGGACTTGATTATCACAATGTCGTTTTCCACGGCAAGGTCTATCATGTCCTGGTCCGGCTGCTTGTCGCGACCCATGAGGATGACGCGGATATCGGCCATCTCGCAGGTGCGCATAGTCTGGTTATTGCACAGGCCGGTTATGAGCACGGTCTGGTCCATGTTGAAGCGCAGGACATCGCTCATGAGGTCCGAGGCGAAAGCCTTCTCCACCTCATAAAACTCGTCGACGGGGGCTCCGACAAGCACCCCGTCGACAAGTTGTGCAATTTCTCTGATCTTCATGTCAGTCCGCGTATTCGGCAAGGATTTCCTTGACGTGCTCCGGGACCAGGCGGCCGTAAGTCTTGCCGTTGATGGTCATTACCGGGGCAAGACCGCATGCGCCCACGCAGCGGAGAACGTCCAGGGAGAACTTGCCGTCTTCTGTGACACCGCCCTCGGAGATCTTGAGCTCACTCTTGAGAGCGTCCAGGACCTTCTCTGCACCCTTGACGTAGCAAGCGGTGCCAAGGCAAACGGAGATGGCATATTTGCCCTTGGGCTTCATGGTGAAGAAACTGTAGAAGGAAACAACGCCGTAAACGCGTCCCACAGGGATTCCAAGGCAGTCTGCAACCACCTGCTGGACTTCCGCCGGAAGATAGCCGAAGTGCTCCTGCGTCTTGTGCAGGACATTGATCAGCTCACCCGGGTTGTTGTTGAAGGAAGCGCAGATATCCTTGATGTAGCGGTAGCTGGCTTCATTGATTTTTATCTGAGGTCCACACATGGTTCAATTATTTTTCGAGGTCAAACTTGATTTTCTTGTCGAAGTAATGTGTATGCAGCAGGTGATGTGATTTCTCACCGCAAGGCTGGCCGTAGAACTCCTTGTAGATTGCCTGAACCTCAGGGTTCTCGTGGGATTTGCGGAGAGGCATCTGCCTGTCGGCTTCGTAGATTGCCTTGTGGCGAGCCTTCACTATGGAAGCGTCTCCGTGGTGGTAAGGCTGGCCGGCGCCGTCGATGCAGCCGCCGGGGCATGCCATGACCTCAACGAAGTGATAAGGGCAGTTGCCGGCCTTTATCTGCTCCATGATGGTGCGGGCGTTCTTGAGGCCGTATACAACGGCTACCTTCAGGTCTACTACGCCAGGGATAGGAATTGTGGCTTCGCGGATGCCGTCCAGGCCGCGGACCTCTTCGAAGTCAATCTTCGGGAGGGTCTTGCCTGTGAGAATCTCATAAGCGGTACGGAGAGCTGCCTCCATGACACCGCCGGTTGCGCCGAAGATGACGGCTGCGCCGGTGGAAGCGCCAAGAGGAGAATCGAACTCTGCTTCCGGGAGGTTTGCAAAGTCGATGTTGCAGATCTTGATGAGGCGTGCAAGCTCGCGGGTGGTGATGGAGTAGTTGACATCCGGATCACCGTTTGCGCCAAGCTCTTCACGCTCGCACTCGTACTTCTTGGCCACGCAAGGCATGACGGATACGGAGATGAGTTTTTCGCGAGGAATGCCGATCTTGTCTGCGAAGTATGTCTTCACGGTTGCGCCGAACATGCCCTGAGGGGACTTGGCGGTGGAAGGATACTCGCGGAGTTCCGGATAGAACTTCTCATAGAAATTCACCCATGCGGGGCAGCAGGAGGTCATGATAGGAATCTTGACGTTCTTGTCCCCGGAGAGGAATGCCTTGAAACGGCCGATAGCCTCTGTGCCTTCCTCCATGATGGTAAGGTCAGCGGACCAGTCCGTATCGAACACATAGTCAAAGCCGATAGCCTTCAGTGCGGCTGCAATCTTTCCGGTGACGATGCTGCCGGCGGGCATGCCGAACTCTTCGCCAAGGGCTACGCGCACTGCGGGAGCAACCTGGACGCAGGTCTTGACATCCGGGTTTGCGATGTCGCGGAGGATGCGTCCGGTGTGGTCCACCTCCGACAGGGCGCCGGTGGGGCAGACTGCGACGCACTGGCCGCAGAACACGCAGTTGGTGTTCACAAGGGGCTCGTCGAATGCGGTGTTGACCACGGCGGGGAAGCCTCTGTCCACTGCGCCTATTGCGCCAACGCTCTGGTACTCATGGCACACGCTTTCGCAGCGGCGGCACATGATGCACTTGTTGGCGTCGCGTACGATAGAGGGTGAGAGCTCTATGGGGTACTGGGACTGCTGGCCCTTGAAAGGGATTTCGCGGATTCCCATGTCCGCAGCCAGGGACTGGAGCTCGCACTTGCCGCTCTTGGGGCACTGGAGGCAGTCGTTGGGGTGGTCGGAGAGCATGAGCTCAAGGACGGTCCTGCGGGCGTTGAGGGCACGGAAAGAGTTGGTCTTTACAACCATGTCCGGCATGCACTCCGTGATGCAGGCGGGGGCAAGATTCCTGCGGCCTACAACCTCTACCACGCAAATGCGGCATCCGCCGGGGCGGTTCTCGAGGGCCAGGCCGTCAAGCTCGAAATGACAGAGGGTAGGAATCTTGATACCCATCTGCTCGGCAGCTTTAAGAATGGTAGTACCCCTGGGCACTTCCACTTCTCTGTTGTCTATAGTCAATTTGATAGTATCCATATTCTGTTCCTCCGTTATTTAAGACTGATGGCACCGAATTTACACTTCTCGATACAGGTGCCGCACTTGATGCAGTCAAGCTGGTTGATGACGTGCGGGTTCTTGACGGTGCCGCTGATGGCGCTCACGGGGCACGCCCTGGCGCAGGCGGTACAGCCTTTACACTTGTCAGGATCTATCACATACTTCTTCAGGGCCTTGCACTGGCCGGCGCGGCACTTCTTGTCCACGACGTGCTCCACGTACTCGTCCCAGAAGTTGTTGATGGTGGAGAGAACAGGGTTGGGGGACGTCTGGCCAAGGCCGCAGAGTGCGGTGTCCTTGATTACCTGGGAGAGGTTCTTGAG
>JAILJO010000154.1 GCA_024694675.1 Bacteroidales bacterium
CACAACAAGGACAATTACTGCTCCACCTGGATGGCCTACAGACCCACCCACCAGACGGAGTGCTGCGCCGGAAACATCCACAGGCTGTACCCCAACTACGCCGCCCGTATGTGGCTTCGCGGAGAGGGTGAAGCCGTGGCCGCGTTATATGGTCCGTCAGAGTTCCGCTTCAGCGACAATCTGACATTTGTAGAAGACACGGAATATCCTTATGGTGAGGCGGTTACTATAACGGCCAAGGGTGGGCAGAAAGCAAAACTCACCCTCAGGATTCCTGTCTGGTGCACGGAAGCGACAGTCTCCGTAAACGGGAAAACCTCCCCCGCCAAGCCCGGCAGCTTCTTCACCCTGGACCGGAAGTGGGCCGATGGAGACGTCATCATCCTCAATCTTCCCATGGGCATAGAGCGCAAGACGGCGTACGGCGGCGGCATCTACTTCCAGCGCGGACCGCTCCTCTACAGCTACGCCATCCCCGCCACCTTCACCAAGGACACCAAGCGCTACGCCAACATGAACGGCAAATACCCTGAGGACGATGTGGCCTTCCCCTGCTGGGACATCCGCCCTTCAGGTCCCTGGAACTATGCAGTATCTGCCAATGTGGAAGCAGTCCCCGACGGCCGCGGGCTCCGGATACCCGTCCATCCCATAGAATGGGCCATGGACAAAGGGCCTAATGGTGAGGAACTTACGCCGGATTTGCCGGAAAACCCTGTTCCGGTTGGTCCTGAGGAGTTTATTGAACTTGTTCCCTACGGAGAGACTACGCTGAGACTGACTGTATTCCCGGTATTATAATAAAACATGCCTCAAACTATTGCTTTGGCAGTTCAAATTTATTAAATTTGAAAATTAAAACACAAAGCTTAAGACCATGAGGCATTTTTTATTGACTGTGCTTGCTGCCACGCTTGTGGCGCTGAATCTCAATGCAGCAGATAAAGTATACAAGCTTCAGTCCCCTTCCCGTGAACTTATTGTTGAAATCAATGCCGGCAAGGATCTCCGCTGGTCCATTGAAATGCAGGGCGTAAAGGTCCTTGAGCCATCGGCAATTGCCATGACTCTGGAGGACGGGTCGGCCTTCGGAAAGGACGTCAAGGTTAAAAAGACAACCAAGCAGAACGTCTTTAAAACTGCAAAGCCTGTCATCTACCGTCAGGAGTTTGTCTCTGATTACTATAATGAGCTCACGCTCAAGTGTGGCGGCTATTCCGTGGTCTTCCGCGCATACGACGACGGCGCCGCATACCGCTTTGTGGCAGACAAGAAGGCCCCTTTCAACGTTGCCGGAGAGACTGCACAGTTCAATCTGGGCCAGGACAGCCAGGGATTCATCCCCTATTGCCGTAAAAGGGACAGCTTCGAAAGCCAGTTCTCAACATCGTTTGAGGCGATGTACACCAGAACGGAGATTTCCAAATGGGAAAATGGCCGCCTGGCGTTCCTGCCCGTAACCCTGGATGCCCCCAAAGGCATGAAGGTCTGCATCACGGAAAGCGCACTCACTAACTATCCTGGAATGTACCTTTCCAACGATGATGCAGACACTTCCCTTGAAGCCGTATTCGCCCCTTACCCCAAGGAAATCAAGCAGGGCGGCCACAACATGCTCCAGGGCCTGGTACAGTCAAGGGAGAACTTCATTGCAAAGGCAGAAGCCAAGGAGGCTTTCCCCTGGAGGATAGTCATCGTCTCAAAAGAGGACAAGGACCTTCTCACCTGTAACCTCCCCTGGCTCCTTGGTGACGAACCCGCAAAGGATGCGGACTTCTCCTGGGTAAAACCCGGCAAGGTGGCCTGGGACTGGTGGAATGCCTGGAACATCTACGGCGTCAACTTCGAGGCCGGAATCAATAACGACACCTACAAATACTACATTGACTTCGCCTCCAAGAACGGCATCGAGTACGTAATCATGGACGAAGGCTGGGCAGTGAACAAGAAGGCCGATCTGTTCCAGGTTATCCCGGAAATAGACCTTCCCATGCTTTGCAAATATGCGGAAGGCAAGGGCGTAGGTATCATCCTTTGGGCCGGCTACTGGGCCTTCGACAAGGACATGGAGCGCGCCTGCAAGGAATACTCGGAGATGGGTGTGAAGGGCTTCAAGGTGGACTTCATGGACAGGGACGACCAGCCCATGGTACAGTTCTACCGCCGTGCCGCAGAAATGGCCGCCAAATACCACCTCATGGTGGACTTCCACGGAGCTTTCAAGCCCACAGGTCTTCAGAGGACCTTCCCCAACGTTGTGAACTTCGAGGGCGTATACGGCCTGGAGAACGCCAAATGGGGAAAGGCATTCGAAAAGGACCTGGTAAAGTATGAGGTCACCATTCCCTTCGTCCGCCTGGTTGCAGGCCCCTCGGATTATACCCAGGGTGCGATGCGGAACGCCACCAAGGAGAATTTCCGCTACGTGAACTCAGAGGCCATGTCACAGGGCACCCGCTGCCGCCAGCTGGCCCAGTACGT
>JAILJO010000157.1 GCA_024694675.1 Bacteroidales bacterium
GAGACCATTCCCCACTGAATCTTGCGTGCAAGAAGTTCTTTGCCGATTTCCGCGATATCCGGTCTCAGAAGGGGCTCTCCGCCGGTGAGGACCACGCAGAAATTCTTTGGTCTTTCCTTGGCAGGGATAGTGTCTACAGCCTTCAGGAAGTCTTCCAGAGGCATGTCCTTTTCCTTGGCCGCAAGTCCGCAGTCGCTGCCGCAGTGACGGCAGTGGAAATTGCAGCGCGTGGTACATTCCCAGAACAGATAACTGAGTTCATGAACGCGTGTTTCGTAGTCTCTGAAAAGGCGGAAAAGGAGCGGATTCATCAATTTTTTCTTATTTTTGTGCAAGATAGTAAAAAAACGGGATTCTTAAGGTAAAAGACACGGCTATGAAAATCTTGCATAATCTTTTGAAAGGCATTTCGCTCACCGGTGCTCTGTTTGTTTTCCAGGCTTGCTATGGCATTGCGGAACCGCCGCTTTATGAGGAAGGCGGAACTGCACGCATGTCATTTACACTTGTATCCCACAAGGACGGTAAACCTCTGGAGGGTATAAACGTAATGGGCAGTCCATTCAATTATCCAAGTACAGTGCTTGGTGTTACAGATGCCAATGGCCACTGCACTGTGGAAATACCATACCGTCGAAATATCGACGGCCCATATCTCCGCTTTGAGGATAATGGGGGTAATTATATAGCTAAAGATACCACTCTCACAGATTTAAGGGAAAGGGATATACTTATTAAGATGGACCCGGCGATATGAGAATCCATATCCTTTCAATAACCCTTCTTTTAGCTGCAGTATCCAGTGCCTTTGCCCAGGAGAAACCTGTTTACCAGAAAACGTTTTCCGTGGAGGTTGGCACCGGCATAAGGCCGCTTCATATGACTTTTTCTCCCAGCCGGGAGGTGGAAACGGCATACGCAAAGAAGGGCCAGAGTATTGGGACTGGTGGTGCCGCCGCCAAGTATCCGGTGATTGACATTACCGGTGTCATTCGATCTGCCCATCATCATGAATTTACTCTTTCTGCAGGTGTCTCATGGTGTCATCACACGGTTTATCAGCATTCTACCTGGGGTATCGACCCGAATGGAGAGCCTCGGTATAATCTCAATGACAAAACACCCATTGGCTGGGCCGATTCCTCCCCATTTTTTAGCCTCACCTCGCATTGGCGCTACCTGTGGAATCCTTCCAGCAGTGCTGTTATTTATTCCGGTTTGGGATTGGGTCTTGTGATGGAAGCATCCGGTTGCGCCCCAATTCCCTCAGTGATTCCTATTGCCCTTCGTTATGGAGGTAAGCACTTTTACGGATATCTGGAAAACATGATTGGTCCTATGGCTACGCTTATCCATGGCGGTCTGGGATGGCGGTTCTGAATAAATGAGGCTGGCCCGTTTGGGTCAGCCTCTTAAGTAAGGTGGGGCCGTAAGCCGCTTTCTGTTTTTGAATCTGTCATTTATCTTCGCAACCTACCCCCCGGCAAAGGGCGGGCAGCCCTTATCTGCCGGTATATTTGGTCTTGCAGGCCCGTGGGCGGTACCCGCTGAATGTCGCCATCCAGCGTCGTGGGCTCTTACCCCGCGTTTTCACCCTTGCCTTTCGGCGGTTGTTTTCTGTTACCGCTTGCCAAAGATTACTCCCTGCTGCGCTTTCCGCAGACGGGTGCCCTGTCCTGTGCGGACTTTCCTCAGCATACGTGCCCTTCTTTAGACGGGGGCCCGGCACACGTACGCCGCGACAGATCGTCCCACCATTTTTTGTGGCTGCAAATTTACACAAAAATTCTTACCTTTGTATCATAATGAGATTACGAATACTCATACTTGCCTGTCTTTGCCTTTCTGCGTGCTCCAGTGCGCAGGTGAAGGAGTATAAAGCAAAGGTAGTGGGGGAGTACCCGCACGATGTCCGTGCATACACGCAGGGTCTCTTCTTCCATGACGGGACGCTGTATGAGACCACCGGCCAGTGGGGAGAGAGCAGTATCAGGACTGTAGACCTTGAGACCGGGACGCCCATAGTAAGCAAAAAACTGTCTTCCAAGTACTTTGGAGAGGGCTCTGCCATTCTTGACGGTGACCTGTATATCCTCACTTGGACCAGCAAAGTGGCCTTTCGCTATGATGCCAAGACACTTGAATACAAGTCATCCATAGGCTACCCCCGCGAAGGATGGGGGCTCACTACGGACGGCAAGCAGCTCATAGCCAGCGACGGTTCCTCCATGCTGTACTTCCTGGACAAGGACCTGAAGGTTACAAAGCGCCTCAGGGTCACCCTTAAAGACCGCCCCCTTCGCTATCTCAACGAGCTTGAATGGATAGACGGCAAGATCTGGGCAAATGTCTACACCTATGACATCATTGCCATAATAAACCCTTCCAGCGGCAAGGTTGAAGCAACCGTAAACTGTTCGGGCATCCTCCCCAAGGAGCTCAAAAAGCCCGACACAGACGTCCTCAACGGCATTGCCGCAGACGCCCATGGCAGCATTTATATTACTGGCAAGTATTGGCCCAGGTTGTACAAAATAGAATTAGAAAAAAAGAAGAAATGAAATACAGGGGTATCAGGAAATACCTGATTGAGAATATACCCTCATAACTTGATACGGTTCATACCGTCGTAAGGAACATGAAAAAACTATTGCTTGTGGCAGCGTGTGCTGCCGTGTCTGCGCTGGCGTTCGCGCAGCAGGAAAAAGTGGAACGCCTTGATTCAGTTGTTGTTTCGGCTTCAAGGGCGGGCAAGAAAACCCCGGTTACTTACACTAATGTTGGCAAGGATGCCCTGAGGGCGGCCAATCCACAGGCGTCGCTGCCCATGGCGCTGAACCTGCTGCCATCCGTGGTCACATACAACGAAGGCGGAACCGGCCTTGGCAACTCCGCCATGACTATCCGCGGCAGCAAGGGCTCACAGATAAACGTGACCCTGAACGGCATCACCCTCAACGATGCCGAGTCCCAGGAAGTCTTCTGGGTGAACATTCCATCGCTCACGGCGCTCATTTCCAGCGTCCAGGTTCAGAGAGGCCTTGGAACCAGTGCAAACGGAGCAGGTGCCTTTGGTGCAAGCATCAACATGAATACCGCATTCGTCTCACCCGATCCCTGGGCCAGGGCAGAGTGGAGTCTGGGATCGTACGATACTTTTATCACTACGGTCTCCGGCTCTTCTGGGCTCAGCGACAAGGGCCTGTATGCCTCTGCAGCCTATTCCAGAGGCTCCACGGACGGATATATCCGCAATGCCTTCGTCCAGTCTCAGAGCGCTTTCATGGCCCTTGGGTGGCTTGGAAGCGGCCAGTCTCTGAGGTTTACCTATCTCATGGGAAAGCAGCGCAGCGGCATCACCTGGGACGGAATAGAGTTGGAACAGTACGAGAAGGACCGTACCTATAACGGCGCCGGAGAGTACTATGACGACCTTGGCAATACCTATTATTACCCCAACCAGACGGATAATTACGCCCAGCACCATCTTCAGCTCAACTACACACGTGCCTTAAGTGGGAACCTTGCCTGGGCTACCACTCTCAACTATACGCGCGGGGACGGCTATGACGAGTACTACAAGCGGAACAAGAAGCTGAAAAACTATGGCATAAGCAATCCTTCCGGTACCGCTCCGGCAAAGAGCGACCTCACTTACCGCAAGCTCATGGACAACGACCTCTGGGTCCTTAACTCCGACCTCAGGTACAGGACCGATGCCCTGAACATCACGGGCGGGGTCAACATCTCACGTCACCGCGGCGGCCACTGGGGAGAGGTCCTCTGGGTAAAGGCGTTCGGTGACCAGCAGCCCGATTATGGCCAGGACGACTGGTATCGTGCCGACGGCCTCAAATACGATATCGGTACGTTCGTAAGGGCTGAGTACTCACCTCTGGCGTGGCTTACTGCATATGCGGACCTTCAGTACAGAGGCGTAAAATACACGCTTTCCGGAAAGGACGACGACTGGTTTGAGTATGGTTCAAATCCTGCCGATATTTTTGACTACAGCCGCTTCTGGAACTTTTTCAACCCCCGTGCCGGCGTCACGGTTGCTTCCGGCCCCTGGAAGACCTACCTTTCCCTGGCCTTCGGTCACCGCGAACCCGGACGTGGCGACATCAAGGAGAATATAAAGGGCGACGGGGCCGACATCGTCCCGGAAAAGATGCTGGACCTGGAACTGGGATGGTCCTACGAAGGGAAGGCATTCTCTGCCGCCTCCAACCTCTATCTTATGGAGTACTGGGATATGCTGCTGGAGACGGGAAGGCTGTCATCGTCCGGATACGCGATAAAGGAGAATGTGCCCCGTGCGTGGAGAAGGGGACTGGAGACCTCGCTTTCCTGGAAGGCCCTGCCGTGGCTCACCGCCGATGCCAATGCCACCCTCTCCCTTAACCAGATTGCCGATTATACCGCTTACGTGCCTTTCGAGGACTATTCCGATACGCATCCCATACATTACGGAAAGACCACGATGCTTCTGTCTCCTTCCGTGGTTGGCATGGCAAGACTCTCAGTTGTGCCTTGCTCCGGAGCAGTGATTGCGACCGATGTAAAGTACGTGGGGAAGCAGTTCGTGGATAATTCCATGAGGGAAGAGATGGCAATACCGGCCTATGCGACGGTCAATCTGTCGGCAAGCAAGTCTTTTGAAATGGGCAGATCTATGCTCACGGTTTCGGCATACGTTAATAATCTTTTGAATAACCTCTACTACGCATCCGGATGGCGGTGGGAAAGCTACGATCCGGCCTCGGACACGGTTTATTCCGGTATGGGAGTATATCCTCAGCCGCCTGTGAATTTCATGTTCAAGACAAGTCTGAGTTTTTAAAATATTTTATTAATGAGAGAAAAGTTTAAAAAATTTTGGTAATTCAAAAACTATTCTTACCTTTGTCAAAGTAAAACGCTTCTTCTAACCAAATAATTAACCTTCCATAAGGTAAGAATACACTACTAACTAACCAAGAAACCGCCCGCAGTGACTGTGAGCGGTTTTCTTGTGTAGAGTTCCTGTAGTGGTTTCAGAGCCTTAGCCGTCCCTTCCTGACGGCATTCTCCAACAGGGCCCCGGGTATAATCTGCTTAATGGCGTCCACAACGGCATTCATCTTTGACTCATGTATGAAATCTTTACGAATCACCAGCGAAATAGTCCTTTGCGGAACCGGATCGACAATTGGACGGAGACACTTCTGCTGGCTGTACATAATGAGGTTTGAGTGTGTCTCCGGGACAATTGTTATGCCGCCGTTGTTGTTCACAATCTGTATAAGGATGCCCACGCGGCCCCCTTCAAAGAAGCCTTCGTAGTTGAAAGCTACTTTTTCCAGTTCAGAAGGATCCAGATGGCGGAGACCGTCACGGATAATCCAGACAGGCTGTTCCAACAGGGCATCGCTCCGTATGCTTTCGCGCGAGTAGGCGGGGTTGTCCGGAGAGACATAGGCAAGGAATCTTTCATGGAAAAGGGGAATCTCCAGAAGACCCATATCATTCACCGGGCCTGCCATTATTCCCATATCAACTTCCGCCTTGTGGAGTTTGTCCTTTATGGTGGATGTGAGCATCTCTGCCGTCTGAAGTTCAATTGAAGGGTAGTTGTTTCCTAAATAATTATACATTCCCGGTACCAATACTGGGACAACGGTAGAGATAAGTGCAATCCTGAGTGGCCCGGAAAGGATTTCCTTTTCCGTCCTTGTCATTTCCCAGATTTGCTCCGCATTATACAGGACCACCCTGGCGCGGTCTATAACCTTTCTTCCTATTTCCGTTGGCTCTACGGGGTATGCATCACGGTCGAAAATCCTGACATCCAGTTCTTCCTCCAGTTTCTTTACCATGAGACTGAGTGTGGACTGAGTGAGCCCGCAGGACTCGGCGGCTTTTCCGAAGTGACGATGTTCGTCAATGGCTGTTATGTAACGTAGTTGCTGTAGGGTCATAATCCAATATGATTGATTATATCAATGCAAAGATAAACATTTTTATATTGATAAATGAAAATCCGCGGGATAACTTTGTCCTATCAACTGAAACCGAATTATGAATTGGAAGATTATCACCTGGTATACCGGCGTTTCGCTGCTTCTTGTGGCAGCTCTCATGAGCGTGTCTGGTATGATTGCATTGTTTACTCCCGGAGATGAAAGCCGTGTGCCGCTCCTGTTATCCGCCTTCCTTACCGGAACTGTGGGTATATATCCACTGTTTTTTGTTCGCAGAGGCGGTCATCGTCTCACTTTCCGCGAGGGTAACTGCATAGTTGTTGTGGCATGGTTGTCGGCCTGTTTCTTCGGGATGTTACCTTTCCTGTTTTACGGCAGGGAGTTCACGCTGGTGAATGCCATCTTCGAGAGTATTTCCGGATTCACAACCACCGGCGCCTCAATCCTCAATGACATAGAGTCGCTGCCGCGCGGACTCCAGTTCTGGCGCATCTCTACGGCGTGGGTCGGCGGCGTGGGAATTGTCACCCTGTTTTCCATGCTTACCGGCAGTGCCAATAAATCCGCCCTGTCCGGTGCGGAGATATCCAGCGTGGCCAGGGAGCCATTTGCCGGGGAAAGGGGGAACAGCTTTGCCAACAGGATGCTCATCCTTTATATAGTCCTTACTGTTGTTACTTTCTTTTCCCTTAAACTCACAGGACTTGGCTGGTTCGATTCCGCCGCCCATGCGATGTCCGCCTGCAGCACCTGCGGTTTCTCTACCAGAAATACCAGCATCGCCTTCTTTGCAAATCCGGCCGCAGAGATTGTTCTCACAATTGCAATGCTGGCTGCAGGATTGCACTTCGGCCTGCTTTTCATGACTTTCATCAAGGGAAAGCCGCGGTTCATTATAAAGTCTGAGACTGTCAGGATATTCCTTTCGCTGGTTTTCATTGCCATAGCCATTGTTACGGGAGATCTTCTGATAAACGGCCATTACACCTCCTTCTGGGATGCCCTTAAGGATGCATCTTTCCAGGTGGCATCCATATCCACCACTACCGGATTTGCTACTCAGGATACCACGCTCTGGCCTCCCCTGAGCATGTCTGTGATTATTATCTGCTCCCTGATTTGCGGCTGCTCCGGTTCTACTTCCGGTGGTATAAAGATAGACAGGGCCATACTTGCCGCAAAGGGAATACACCGGAAAGTGAAGATGACGGTGTCTCCCGGTTCTGTCTGTTTTGTCCGTGTGGACGGGAAACTGCGCTCTGACGAGCAGGTCAGCGATGCCTATGCCTACATCTTCTGCTATCTGTTCATTCTGGTTGTCTTTGCCGCACTGAATATAGCTATGGGCCTTGACTTTACAACAGGTTTGACCGCATCTGTGGCATGTATAGGCAACGTCGGCCCCGGCTTCGGTGACGTTGGCTCCATGTCCAATTACGCCGCATTCCCGTCCATCCTCAAAGTAACAGGAATGATTGAAATGCTGATAGGCCGTCTGGAGATATTCCCCATCCTCTACCTGTTCAGGTCAATAAGCAAGTAGTAACTGTGAAAACGGTGAAGCTCTTTCCTAAGCGCCTCTTCCGTAATCTGTACGCCTTCTTTGAAGACACTGACGCCGCAATCTGCATCCTGCGGCCGCCAGTTGCCCACTATTTCGCCGTCCAGGGCGACAACGTTGTAGAATATGCCGGACTGGTTATGGGCTTTGGGGGCATGGTCTGGGTGAAGGACCACGTGGCGACTCTTGTAACCAATGAGGTACTCGTCAAAGGCAGGGATAAGCAGCACGTTCCCGCCGCGGAAGCCTCGCGTTCTGGCATCCCTGTGAAAATAATACTCATTCCCGCCCAGCAAGATAGATGACAACTCGTCGCTAAGGATAGCCATACCTCTGCGGCAGTCTCCCATATTGAGTCCGGACCACCACACAAAGTCTTCCAGAGTGGCCGGGCCGTGGCTTCTGAAATATTTACGGGCAAGTAGAGCCAAGGATTCATCGTGCTCTAAAACAGGCTTCCGGCCAATCTTCTCCAATACCAGAGCCAGCGTTCTCTTTGTAGGATGAAGGTCACCGGAGCAAAGGAGGCCGTCGTATTCCGCCAGTCTAAGATGATAGGAGAGGCGCTGGTCAGTCATGGAGACGCCTCTTTCTTCCAGTGCCAAAGCAATGTCTTCTTTCAGAACGGCGCTCTTACCGGCAACGATATCGGCAAGCAGTTCTTGAATGCGACACTTTTCATCGTCCTGAATGTCTATTCCGTTGGAATGCATCCAGCCGCGGAGGCCGGTGAGTGCCTTTGCACGGCACAGTTCCAGCATCCAGTGATAATCCTCTCCGGAAACCAGCTGCCAGGTAGTACGCTGGAGGTGCGTCCTTATTATGCGGCCGTCGTTGAATGCCTTCTCAAAGGCCTTGTGGGATGGTTTTTTGGTTCGCATTGCAGCAGCCCAGCGCATGCCTCTATAGTCCTGGGCCTGTATGGCTCCGAACCATGCAACCACCTCCGCAGGATCATTGAACTGCGGACAGATGAGCTGCTGGCTCAGAAGGCGGGCGCTTACCGGATTCATTTTTTCCCCTTCAGCATTTCGGGACGACGTTCGCGGGTGCGCTGGATAGACTGCTCGTCCTGCCAGGCGCGAATGAGTTTGGGGTTGCCGGAAAGCAGTACGTCAGGGACTTTCCAGCCGTTGAATTCTGCGGGGCGGGTGTAGACCGGGGCGGAGACAAGGCCGTCCTGGAATGAATCCGACAGGGCCGAAGTTTCGTCCGTGAGGGCGCCGGGAAGGAGGCGGATTATGCTGTCTGCAAGAAGGGCTGCGGGGATTTCGCCACCGGAAACCACGAAGTTGCCGATACTTATTTCCCGGGTGATAAGGTGCTCCCGGATGCGCTCGTCAATGCCCTTGTAGTGGCCGCATAGGATGATTATGTTTTCTTTTAACGACAGCTCATTGGCGATGCCCTGGTCCAGGATTTCGCCGTCCGGGGCCATGTAGATAATCTCGTCGTAATGGCGCTCAGACGTGAGTTCCTCAATGTAGCGGAACACGGGTTCCACCATCATGACCATGCCGGCGTCGCCGCCGTAGGAGTAGTCGTCTACGGTGAGGCGGGGGCCAAGGCCGTACTTGCGGAGATTGTGGATGTGGATCTCTGCAAGGCCCTTTTTGACCGCGCGGCCGGGGATTGAATGGCTCAGTGGAGAGTCCAGGAGTTCCGGAACTACGGTGAGAATATCTATGCGCAACATATCGGACGGGTTTGTTTTTGCAAAAATAGTAATAATTATTATATTTGTAGACTTAAAGATATGTTAAACTATATAAGTAAAAACGAACATGAGTGAAGAAATCAAGCCTGAGGTTATCCAGCCCGCAGAAACCCCAGATGTAGAAGTAAAGGAAGAAGTCAAGGAAGAAATCAAGGAAGAAGTTAAGGAACCCGTCCAGAACTTTGCAGAGAAGACACTTGCAGAGCTCTCAGAGCTATTCCAGAAGCTTGTTGAAAGCGAGGATAAGCTGAAGCGTTCCAAGGAGGCGGAGGCCATTAAATCGGCCTTCTACAAGAGACTCTCCCGTGAAAAAGCGGAAGCCGGCGAGGAAGATACCGTAGTTGAGCCGGACGAAAACACCGTGGAAGAAACCACAGTTCCTCTCCAGAGCCGTGCACTTAGCCCGTTTGCAGCCATTGAGGCGGGCTTCAAGTCACTGTACATGGATTACAAGAAGGAGCGTGCAGAATATAACAAGCAGCAGGATGCACTGAGGGAGCAGAACCTCACCGTAAAGCAGGCCATCATCGAAGAGCTCAAAGCCCTTGTCGAAGAGCCCGGTGAGATGAAGGACGCTTTCCCCAAGTTCCGTGACATCCAGAACCGCTGGAGGGAAACCGGTCCGGTTCCCCAGCAGAACTTCCGAGACGTCAACGACACCTATCAGCTCTACGTCACCAAGTTCTATGACCTCGTAGACATCAACCGTGAGCTCCGTGACCTTGATTTCAAGAAGAACCTGGAGCAGAAGACGGCATTTTGCGAACAGGCAGAAGCCCTCGCAGAGGATGAGAATATAGTTGAGGCATTCAAGGAACTCCAGAAGCTCCATGAGCAGTGGAAAGACCTGGGCCCCGTTGCAAAGGAGTACAGGGATGCCATCTGGGAGCGTTTCCGCGCTGCCACATCGGTCATCAACAAACGCTACCAGGCCCATTTCGAAGGCCTCAAGGAGCAGCAGGTGAAGAACCTGGAGGAAAAGACCCTGCTCTGCGAACAGGTAGAAGCCATTGCTGAGAAGGAGATCACATCGTCCACCCAGTGGAATGCCCTGAGCAAGGAAATCGAAGAGATCCAGGCCAAGTGGAGGGCAATCGGTTTTGCCACCCGCAAGGAGAATCAGAAGATATATGACCGCTTCCGCGCCGCATGCGACAAGTTCTTCGAGCGCAAGCGCGCTTCCCTCACGGAGTTCAAGGACAGCATGAACGCCAACCTGGAGAAGAAGATGGCCATCATCGAAGAGGCTGAAGCCCTCAAGACCAGCACTGACTGGAAAGCCACCGGAGACCGTCTCATAGAGCTCCAGAAACAGTGGAAGGAAATCGGTGCAGTGCCCCGCAAGAAGAGCGAGCAGATCTGGAAGCGCTTCCGCGCCGCCTGCGATGAGTTCTTCACTGCCCGTGACAACCGTCCCGCCGGTCCCGGCAACGTTGGCGCCAACCTGGAGGCCAAGAAGGCCCTCATTGAGGAAATCAAGGCCTATGAAGGTGATGAATCCGGCGCTGCCGCTTTCCAGGAGAAGTGGAATGCAATCGGCTTTGTTCCTTTCAAGGAAAAGGATGCCATCAACGCCGCATACCGCGAGGCAATGGCGGAGAAGTTCCCCGGCTTCGGAGGCAGGGGACCGCGCAGGCAGGGTGGTGGAAACCGTCCCGGAGCAGAGCGCAAGCCCGTCACTGAGAAAGACCGCCTGAAGGAGCAGTTCAACGCCCTCCAGCAGGAGATCCAGACCTATGAGAACAACATCGGCTTCTTTGGTCTTTCCAAGGGTGCAGAGAAACTCAAGGCCCAGATGCAGGAAAAGATTGACGCGGCCAAGGTGCGCCTGGAAGAGCTCAAGGCCAAGATTCGCAGCATTGAAACAGAGGAGTAGGAGAGAGAGATGGACAGGAATTCAATCATCGGATTTGTACTTATTGCACTTATTCTGTTTGGTTTCTTTGGATATCAGAGCAAGCAGGTAAGGAAACAGCAGGAAATACAGGCACAGCTTGATTCCGCACGCCTTGCGGAAGAATATGCCCAGTGGCAGCTGGACAGCGCATACAAGGCGGAGCATCCGGAGGCAGTCCTTGCGCCGGAGGCATCGGCCCCTGCAGTTGCTGCACCGCAGTATTCAGACGCCCTCCTTAACGCAGCCGCACAGGCAGAGGCACAGACTTTCACGCTTGAAAATTCCAAGCTGGAGGTAGCTTTCACAACCCGCGGAGCCCAGCCGCTTTCCGTGCGTGTGAAGGACTACACCAATTACGACAAGAGTGACCTGTTTATCCTTAAAGAAGGCAAGTCGGAACTTGGCTTTACGGTGTATGCGCCTACGGCCATCGACACAAGGAAATTCACTTTCCAGTATGTGGCTGAGGAATCAACGGACAGCACCGTGGTCATGCGTCTCCCCGTTGGGGAAGGCTATATCCAGCAGAAGTATACGCTTGTTGAGGATTCGTATTCCCTGAACGAGGAACTCTCCTTCGTGGGCATGAACCTGGATGCAAACCGCTCCAGGAGTATTTCCGTGGACTTCCAGGCCACTCTTCCCCGCATGGAGAAGGGCTACAAGAACGAGACCCAGTACTCCCGTCTCAATTATTATTTCCCGGACGATAACAAGCCGGAGAACATCGGTAACGGCCGTAAGGGAAACAAGCGTTTCAACAACAACATAGAGTGGTTCGCTTTCCAGCAGCAGTTCTTCAGCGCCATCATGCGCGCTCCGGAGTACTTCAACTACGGTGAGTTTGCCATCGACTTCGTTCCCAAGGAAAGCCCGTCCCACGACCTCATGAACTGCAGCGCCAAGATGCAGGCAGACCTCAGGATCGAAGGCGGCAACGGAACGGCAAGCTTCGAGTTCTACTTCGGCCCCAACAACTACAAGGGCTTAAAGGCATACGGTCACGCATATGAGAAGGTGATTCCGCTGGGCGGTAAGATCATCGGTCTTTTCACCAAGTGGATTATCATCCCTATGTTCGACTGGCTGCACAGAGGTATTACCAACTTTGGTATCATCATCCTCCTGATGACCATCATCATCAAGATTGTGGTGCTGCCCCTGGCATACAAGAGCTATGCTTCTTCTGCAAAGACGCAGGCGCTGAAGCCGTTCATCGACAAGATCAACGCCAAGTATCCCAAGCAGGAAGATGCCATGAAGAAGCAGCAGGAGACCATGGAACTGTACAAGAAAGCGGGCGTGAACATGATGGGAGGCTGTCTCCCCATGCTCCTGCAGCTGCCTATCCTGTGGGCAATGTTCCGTTTCTTCCCGGCTTCCATTGAGCTGCGTCAGCAGCCTTTCCTCTGGGCAGAAGACCTCAGCGCATATGACGATCTCGTCCACTGGGGTACAAGCATCCTGGGTATGGACCACATCTCCCTGTTTGCTCTCCTGATGGCCGTCTCCATGTTCTTCTACTCCAAGATTACCATGCAGAGCCAGAACACCGGAGATGATCCCAATGCCAAGATGATGAAGGCCATGAGCCTGTACATGATGCCAATCATGATGTTCTTCATCTGTAATAACCTCTCCTCCGGCCTCAGTTATTACTACTTGCTCTCCAACCTCATCACCATGCTTGAGACCTGGATTATCCGCAAGTGGATTGTAAAGCCGGAAGAGATTATTGCCAAGGTGAAGGCGGCGGAGAACAAGCCGGCACCCAAGAGCAAATGGCAGCAGCGTCTGGAAGAAGCCCAGAAGATGCAGCGCCAGATGCAGCAAGAACAGTCCAAGAAGAACCGCAGGTAATGAAAAGAATCGCGGTAGCACTTATATCCCTTATACTTGTTGCGTACCCCTCAGGTGCGCAACAAGGCTTTATCTGGGATGTAAACTACGCTGTCCGCGACTGGTCCCAGTCCCTTAGCGGAGGCAAGGAGTTCCCCCTGGACAATTTCCTCCAGTTTGCACCGGCCCTTGGCTATGCCATCGCCATCCCTTTTGCCGATGGAGACTATTCCTGGCAGGAAAGGACTTGTGTCCTGGGAACGTCTTTCGCATCTATGATGGCAATCTGTTATAGCTTCAAATTTGCCACGCAGGTAGAGAGGCCAAATGGCAGGAATAAGCATTCTTTCCCGTCTGCCCATACTGCAATGGCATTTATGGGAGCGGAGCTGGTTCGTCGTGAATATGGCCCATGGTGGGGTCTGGCGGCGTATTCATCAGCCGCAGTTACGGGCTTCCTCCGCATATACAACAACTGGCACTGGACAGGCGATGTCCTTGTTGGCGCCGGTGTTGGCGTCCTGAGCGCCTGCATAGGTTACTGGCTTCTCCCGTGGGAGAGGGAAGTGTTCAAGTTGGATACAAAGAATACAAGCGTTAGTGCAGCACCGGCATTTATGCCCGGTATCAACGCCCCGCTGGTTTCATTCACGTTAGCTTTCTAGAGGTGATTAAGGATAATCTTCAGCAGCTTTGGAATGCTTTGCCTCAAGGGGTAAAGCTGGTTGCCGTATCCAAGTTCCATCCGGTTGAGAGACTAATGGAAGCATATGACGCCGGCCAGCGCATCTTTGGCGAAAACCGTCCCCAGGAACTTGCCTCCAAAGTGCCCCAGATGCCCTCAGACGTCCAGTGGCACTTCATAGGTCACCTCCAGACCAACAAACTCAAGCTTGTCCTCCCTTACGTTGACCTTGTCCAATCTGTAGATTCCTTCCACCTCCTTGAAGCCATAATGAAATGGGCCGTTGACAACAACCGCCTCATCAACATCCTCCTGGAACTCCACCTCGGCGCCGAAGAAACCAAACACGGCTTCACTGAAGAAGAAATACTGAATATATTGTCGGCTGGAGAGGGTATTGGTTCTGAAAACCTTCGACCTTCGGTCTCGTCCCTCCCACAGTCCATCATTCCGTCTGGCAAGCAAGCTTCCCATCCGTCCTGCCAGCCTGTGGGCCCCTCCCATTCATGTGGACATGGGCGGCCACAGTTTTCTGAACCAACACCCTCTCCAGCCTCTGGTATCAGAATAGTTGGTCTAATGGGGATGGCAACAAATACTGACGACATGTTCGTTGTGGAGAAAGATTTTGAGAGGATTGAGGCTTTGTACAAAAAGCTCAAGGCACAGTATCCTCAAATTACTGAACTATCAATCGGCATGTCGGGTGATTGGCCTTTGGCTGTGAAGCATGGGGCTACGATGGTACGTATAGGAACCGATATCTTTGGCCCTAGAGAGTATTAGGGGAGTGGAGATAAAAAGCTGATTATAAGGTATATAAATAATTATCCCCGGGCATTTTCACCCGGGGATAATTGGCTAAATCGCTGATTATAATGGAGTTGCCTCCACGCGCGATTAATGCGCAAGAATGGCGCCTACAAGACCCAGAATTGCGTAGAATTCAGGGAGAGCGGCGTAGATGAGGGTGTTGGTGACAACGTTGTGGCCCTGTGATACGCCCACGATACCGTTGGCGCATACCTGGCCCTGACGGATGCCGGAAATCATGCAGGCGATACCTGCGGAGAGGCCTACACCGAAGCAGATCCATCCGTTGATGGTTCCGCCGGTGAATTTACCCATCATAACCAGGAATGCCACGAAACCGTAGATACCCTGGGTTGAGGGGAGAGCGGAAAGCAGCAGGTAGCTTCCGGATGCTTCCGGTTTGCGTTTGAGTGCACCCTCTGCCGCGTTACCCGCGATTGTGGTGCCGATGGATGAACCGATACCTGCAAGGGCAAGCACCAGACCCAGTCCAAGATAAGCTAAAATTTGTTCCATAGTGTTATTGTTTGTTTAAAGATTTTTTCAGAGGGTTGTATGCGCGGCCGTTGGCCTCGTATCCTGCGTTCTTGAAGAACTCCAGGAAATTAAGGCGCAGGGGGTGTACGAATGCACCCAGGGCGCACATGGCAATGTTCAGTGTGTGTCCGAAGATGATAAGGAGCAGGAATCCTATCCATTTTCCTATGTTGGGAGAGTCTCCCAGGATCATTACACCCATGTCGTTGAACGCCATGCCAAGCATGCTGCCGGCGAGACCCAGGGCATACAGGCGGATATAGCTGAGTACGTCTCCAACAAGGCCTGTAATCATATTGTAGGTATCCCAGAGACCCATTCCAATGTTGGCCAGCTTGTTGCGCTTGGGGTCGTTGAACACGAAGATGCCAAGGGCGGAGACAACGCCAAGGACTATTACAATCCACTTGGTGAGCGCTGCATCAAGTACGCCGGCAAGGGCAAATGCCGCAACGGTTACTCCGCCTACCACAAGAAGGGTCCATCCCCAGGTTCCAAGCGATGCCGCGAAGCCTTTGGTCCTGGTCTCATGGATGGTCTTGACAACCATGGCAAGGCAGATATGAAGTATACCAACCGCAAGGGCCAGGACCATTGTAGCATCATTTCCGGCTATCTGGGCGGGGAGGAAGATGCCTTTTATAGGAGCAAATACCTCCCACTGGGAAATGTCCATGGAAAAGAACGTATGGAAGAAGAATCCAATCACCACAGTACCTATACCAAGTGTAACCACCAGTCCGGCCATGTCCTTGAAAGAAGGTACTTTCTTGAGAAGCAGGCCAACAAGTACCAGGATAAGTCCGTAACCTGCGTCTCCCATGCAGAATGCAAAGAAGAGGAGGAAGAATACGGATATGAAAGGAGTGGGATCGAATCCGTCGTATGCAGGCCTTCCGTACATGTCCGTAAGGGTCTCGAACATCTTGACGAACTTGTTGTTTCGGAAGGTGATGGGCGGATTGTCCTCTACCTGGGCAGCATCCTTAAGATAGAAGACACCAGAGGCGTCCAGAGCCGCAGTTACGCTTTCCTGGCACTCTTCCGGAGCATAGCCGACCAGAGTGACAAGAGTGTCTTCCGCTGCAGGAACCGCAGCGCAGCCGGCAAGGTGAAGGTCCAGTTTCTCAAAGGTCTGTGAGCGGAGTTCCTTCAGTTCAGGAATGCGCTCCTTGGCGGAGGCGAGCCGCTGCATGAGGTGCTGGTAATGAGCTTCCCTTTCACGTATTTCCTTCTCTTTCTGTTCAAGACTCATCTGAGGCTTGGGAAGCTCTCCGGGCAGGTCATCATCTCCTGCTGCCACAAACCAGATCCTGTTCTTTTCTTCTGCAACTATTGAAAGGGCATATTCCTGTTCCCACTCCGGCTTGAAGGCTTTCTTTGAGACGCAGTGGAAATGTACGGGAACACCTGCTTCCTGAAGCTGCCGCAGGATTTCGGGGTCATAGTTGCCCCAGACCAATATGGCGTCACGTTCCTTGTTAAGGTTTTTTATGGCGTCGGTATCTTCTGCGTAGCGCATGAGCATGCCGCCTGCAAGACGGACAATGTCTCCGTCTATCCTTTCCGGTATTGTCCCTTCCGGGACTTTTGCATTCTCCAGGCCATGGACAAGTCCGTCTATGAGCTCCAACTGGCTCCAGAGCTCACGGGATTGGTCGTCAATGCCTTTTGCGTCACGTGTGATGTCCACAAGGCCCAGTTCCTGGAGTTTCTCCAGAAGGTCCTGCTGTTCTCCGTTCAAAAGAATGAAGGAGTATTTGGTCATGGGAGTAATCATAGCTCCGAGGCCTCCTCTTCCTCTGCGTGGCGTTTCTTAACTATCTTGGACGATGCCTTGGATAGGTTTTCCTCGTCTTCCATGTAACGTTTGATCTTGCGGATTGCCTCCTGGTAGCCCGGAATCTGCACCTTTTCATACAGATTCACCTTCTGGGTAGTCTTGCGGCGGTTGTAGTCCAGGATCCTTGCCTTTTCCACGTATACCTCAGACTCTATGCCCAGACGGGAGAGCTCCTTAAGGATTGCTACGCCGTCTGCGTACCAGGCCGGCTTCACGAATGCGTTTAAAGGCTTTATCTCATACTTTATCTCGCCAAGGGCAGGGGTCTTGACGCCTGCGACCTTTTTGGTATAAAGCTCAACGTCGGTTATGGAGATGAGGCCGGGGTCGAACTCGTTCCACAGGGCGGCGAGGTAGTCGTATCTGTGGAGGGCGTCTTCCAGTTCCTGTACAAGGCGCTCGCTGTCCGTCTTGGCCTTGCGCACTTCAAGCCGGAGGGCGCTCTCCTTGTTCTGAAGGGTAGGGAGAGCCCTCTGCCGGACCTTGAGCTGCTTGCCCATCTCCGTCAGCGAGGTTTTGTTATATTGGAATTTGATGGCCATTATTTGACCCAGTATTTATCAATTAAAGCCTGTTTGATACCTGTTTCCGCGGGGGAGAAGTACTTGCCGAAGAGCTTCCAGGCGGTGTCAAGCATTTCCGTGATGGAGATGTTGACGTCTATGGCCAGGAGTTCGCGGGCATAGTCCTTTGCGTATGCGAGGCAGCGGTGGTCATAGTCGCTGAGGTCGAAACCGTTCTCCAGCTTGGTTTTTGCGTTCTGGGCGTCTGCGTACAGGCGGACGGAGGCGTTCATGACCTGGGAGTGGTCCTCGCGGGTTTTCTTGTTCTGGACAAGCTGTTTCAGACGGGACAGGCTGCGGAACGGGTCGATGATGACCTTTCCGGTGTCAGTGTCTGCCTTAAGGTACAGCTGGCCTTCAGTGATATAACCGGTGTTATCCGGGATTGCATGGGTGATATCGCCATCGTTCAGCGTGGTAACGGCGATGATGGTGATGGATCCCTCTGTGGGCAGTTGCACTGCCTTTTCGTAAATCTTTGCAAGGTCACTGTACAGGGAGCCCGGCATGGAATCCTTGGACGGAATCTGGTCCATACGGTTGGAGACGATGGAAAGGGCGTCCGCGTACAGCGTCATGTCCGTCAGGAGCACCAGCACTTTCTCGTTCTTGTCCACGGCGAAGTATTCCGCGGCAGTAAGGGCCATATCAGGCACCAGGAGGCGCTCCACAGGGGGATTCTCCGTGGTGTTGATGAAGCATATGATCTTGTCCAGGGCACCGGCGGCTTCGAAACGGCCTTTGAAGTAGAGGTAATCGTCATTGGAGAGGCCCATGCCGCCCAGGATGATCTTGTCAACGTCCGCACGGATGGCAACATCCGCCATGACCTGGTTGTATGGCTGGTCCGGATCTGCGAAAAACGGAATCTTCTGGCCGGAGACAAGGGTATTGTTAAGGTCGATGCCTGCGATACCCGTGGGAATGAGCTGCGAAGGCTGGCGCCTCTTGTACGGGTTCACGGAAGGACCGCCGATCTGGCGGGGTTCACCGTCGATTTCCGGGCCGCCGTCGATGGGGTGGCCATACGCGTCAAAGAAGCGGCCTGCGAGTTGCTCGCCAACTTTCAGAACGGGCGGTTCCCCAAGGAAAGTGACTTCTGCGTTGGTGGGAATGCCCTCAGTACCGGAGAATATCTGCAGGGTAATGAGGTCTCCCTTGATACGCACCACCTGTGCCAGTTTACCTCCTACGACTGCGAGTTCGTCGTTGGAAACGTCCTTTGCACGCAGTGAGACGGTGGCTTTGGTGATACCTTCCAGTTTGGTATATATTTTCTGATATGCTTTCATAACTAGGCGGTCATCTTTTTAACGGTTTCGTTGTAGGCCCAGAACTGCTCGCTTTCGTAGGCGGAGTAGTTCATCTGGCGGAGTTCGTTGATGAGGTTCTTGAAGAACTCGCGGCACTTTTCGAAGTCTTCGAAATCGAAGTCCTTCTCACAGATGCCAAGCACAAGGTCCAGCATAAACCTCTGGCGCTCCAGCGGGCAAAGGGCGTCTATGGCGTCAAATGCATCCTGCTGCAGGATAACGAAGTCTACCAGTTCAGATTTCCAGAAATTGACGTGGTAGCTCATGGGAACGCCATCGTCACCAAGGATGTTGATCTGCTCAGCGGCTTCCTTACCGCGGCGGATGATGTTCTTTGCCTGGAGCACCTTCTCTACCCAGCCTTTCTCTACGGTTTCATCAAGGTACGAGACGATTTCCGGGTAATCCAGATACTTGGAATAGGACTCCAGCGGACCCACGGCGGGGTAGCGTTTCTGGTCTGCACGGCCCTGTTCAAGTGCGTAGAAGCAGCGGGCGGCCTTCTTGGTGGATTCCGTGACGGGTTCCTTAAGGTTACCGCCGGCAGGTGACACTGTGCCGATGAACGTTACCGCACCGCGCTCTCCGTTGTTCAGGATGACCATACCCGCACGGGCGTAGAAGTTGGATATGATGGCCGACAGGTCCACCGGGAAGGCGTCCGCACCCGGAAGCTCTTCCATACGGTTGGACATTTCACGAAGGGCTTGTGCCCAGCGGGACGTGGAGTCTGCCAGAAGCAGGCATTTGAGGCCCATTGCGCGGTAATACTCGCAGATTGTCATTGCGGTATACACGGACGCCTCACGGGCAGCAACCGGCATGTTTGACGTATTACATATAATAGTGGTACGCTCCATGAGGTGGCGGCCTGAATGAGGGTCTATGAGTTCCGGGAATTCCGTAAAGATTTCCACAACCTCGTTGGCGCGCTCACCGCAGGCGGCCATGACAATGACGTCTGCGTCTCCCTGCTTTGCAATAGCGTGCTGAAGCACGGTCTTGCCGCAGCCGAAAGGACCGGGAATAAAGCCCGTGCCGCCTTCTGCGATGGGGTTCAGGGTATCTATGACGCGGACGCCGGTTTCCATGATGCGGTCCGGCCTGGGCTTTTCCTTATAGCACTTCACGGCAACCTTGACGGGCCATTTCTGGGTCATGGTGACGGGGACTTCCTCGCCTTCCGCATTGACAAGGACAGATATAACGGTGTCAATGTTGTACTGGCCGGCTTCCTTGATGCTCTTAACCGTGAAGTCACCCTTGTAGGAGAACGGCACCATAATCTTGTGGGGCAGCCAGCCTTCCTTGACTTCTCCAAGCCAGTCTCCGGCAATCACTTTGTCTCCGGGCTGGGCGAGGGGAGTGAAGTCCCATAGTTTTTCGTGATCCAGCGGATCTGTGTATTCACCTCTCTGGAGGAAGACGTCCTTCATGGTGGCCAGGTTGTTCTGGAGGCCGTCGTACACGCTGGAAAGAAGACCAGGGCCAAGTGTGACCTCAAGCATCTTGCCTTCGAATTCCACAACGTCGCCTCCCTTGAGTCCGCGGGTGCTTTCAAACACCTGCACGGAAGCGTTCTTTCCGTTGACCTTGATGACTTCCGCCATCATTTTCACTCCCTGAAGGTCTATGTAGCAGATTTCGTTTTCAGCCACAGGACCGTCTACCTCTACTGTAACGAGGTTGGAAACGATGCCGGTTACTATTCCTTTGGTTTTCATATTATTGTTCTTGATATTTTACACCTTTATATGTTCCTCTTACCTCCTGGACAAGCTTGCGGAAAAGCTCGCGGCCCTGTTCCTCGTCCAGGATGAGCCAGCGGTCCGCGATGTGAAGCTTGGTGACATAGGCGAGGACGGCTGTGATGTCGAAATAATGGAAGGTGGACAGGGTGTCTGCCTTCTTCCAGACGATGTCGTCCAGGCCCTTTTCACGGGCTATGAGGTCTGTGCCTTCCAGGACTGCTTCCACAGGGGCGGCTTCTTCGAACTCTCCGGGGCTGAAGAGGAGACCGTCGATGTCTGCCTTGGACTCGTTCTCTGCCGATGCTTCACCGGTCAGGACGTCCGTTTCCGGGTCACGCTTGAGCTGGCGGTTCAGGTACCGCACCTTGGCGTTACGGAGATTGAGGTCGAAGCGGAAATACTCACGGATGTACTTGCAGGGGTGGGCGAGAGCTTCAGTATAGAAGTCCTGGTCCAGGCTTTCCGGCTGGAATCCCTTCAGGAGGAAATCCAGTACTGCAGAGTCCTTCTCTCCAAGGTTGTCCTTTATCTCCGCGATAACATCCGAGAAACCCTGTCCGCCTGCATACTTATAATCCGCGGTAAGCCAGGGAAGGCTGGAGATTATATACTCGAAATTGCTCATTAACCAAATAGGAGTTGCTTGGTTGCGGGCCTCAGGTACTCACCGATGAGGGCGATGAAGGCATCGTCCGTGAGGGAGATGAAATAACTGCCGTCCTTGGGGCCGATTTTGAATCCGGCGCCTATCTTCCTGGAGAATGTGGCGTCAACGCCCTTTCCAACCAGTTTGGCGAGTTCTCCCTTGACGAAGGGTTCCAGGCCGGCCTTGAGGTTTTCCGGGAGGACAAGTGCAAGGTCTGCGCTTTCCTGTGAGGAGAACTTTGTGGCTACGGCGGAGATAATCTCCTTGATGAACTTCTCTTCTGACATGGCGTCCTTGACGGGCTTTTCAACGGCTGTTGCCACTACCAGATTCTCTATGGCGGCGCGGGTTGTCTGGAGGGCTTCCAGGGAAGCCATCTTTACGTCTCCTTCCACCTTGATCCTGTGGCTGTCCGCGTCCTTGGCGGCTTTGTCAAGGATTGCCTGAGCATCTTCCTTTGCCTTTTTGACTATGGCTTCCGCCTCTTTCTTTGCAGCCTCTACAATGGCCTGGCCTTCCTCTTTTCCCTTGGAGAGGCCTTCCTGATAGAGTTTCTGGGTAAGTTCCTGGAGTTTGTCCATATAGTTTGATTTTAGTTTTGCGGTTATTATGGCAAATATAATAAAAAAGCGCGCAAATTGCAATGAGTTTTTCTCTTATTGCATAAACTAAACATTTTGCCCGTCAATTTTTAAAAATCTAAACTTAAAATAGGAAAATTGGATAAAAATTGTTAATATTGTAGTCACTTGATTTGATAACACTATGGCCGATAAAAACCTCTTACTTGGAGACGAGGCTCTTGCACTGGGAGCCCTTCATGCCGGCCTTTCCGGCGTCTATGCCTATCCCGGCACTCCTTCCACCGAGATTACGGAGTATATCCAGCTGCACCCCCTTACAAAGGAAAGAAACGTCCACTGCCACTGGACAACCAATGAGAAAACCGCCATGGAAGGCGCCCTTGGCATGTCCTATGCCGGAAAGCGCGCCCTGGTGTGCTTCAAGCACGTAGGCCTTAACGTCTGTGCAGACCCGTTCATGGGCTCTGCCATGACCGGTGCCAACGGCGGTCTTGTCATTGCTTCATGTGACGACCCTTCAATGCACAGCTCCCAGAACGAGCAGGATTCCCGCTTCTATGGCGCTTTCGCCATGATGCCTGTCTTCGAGCCCTCGAACCAGCAGGAAGCATATGAGATGGCCCGCGCCGCTTTCGACTACTCTGAAAGGCGCGGTATCCCGGTCCTGATGCGTCTCACAACCCGCATGTCACACTCCCGCGCCGTTGTGGAGAGCAAGGGTGAGATCCGTGAGCAGAACAGCCTCAAATACCCTGCAAACCCTCGCCAGTGGGTTACGCTTCCTGTAAATGCACGCGTCCGTAACCGCCAGCTTATCAGGGATTATGCTACATTCGAAGAAGATGCCGTGAAGTCTCCTTTCAACTGGCTCAAGAAAGGAAAGGACAACAGCCTTGGAATCATTGCCTGCGGCATTGCATATAATTATTTAATGGAGAACTTCCCGGACGGTTGCCCTTATCCCGTCCTCAAGGTTTCCCAGTATCCTTTCCCCAGGGAGCTCGCCCTGGAGCTTGGCTCCATGGTCAAGACCATCCTGGTGCTTGAAGAGGGCCAGCCCCTTGTTGAAGAGCGTCTCAGGGGTGTTTTCGAAACCGGTTACACCATTAAGGGACGCATTGACAACATGGTCCCGCGCGATGGAGAGCTCACTCCGGACGCTGTCCGCGAGGCCCTTGGCCTTCCCAAACTCCCTGAGTTCAACCCTTCGGAGGTTGTTGCCCCGCGTCCGCCGGCACTCTGCCAGGGCTGCGGCCACAGGGATTTCTTCACCGCTCTCAACAATGTCCTTAAGGACTATGATGGCGCACGCGTATTCGGCGATATCGGCTGCTACACGCTTGGCTGGATGCCTCCGTTCCATTCCCTGCACACATGCGTGGAGATGGGTGCATCGGTCACCATGGCCAACGGCGCCGCATTCAGCGGCACCTGGCCCGCCGTTGCAGTTATCGGCGATTCTACATTTACCCACAGCGGCATGACAGGCCTCCTGGACTGCATCAACGAGAACGCGGACGTCCTGGTCTGCATCTCTGACAACCTCACCACCGGCATGACCGGCGGCCAGGATTCCGCAGGCACAGGCAAGCTTGAGGCCATCTGCGCCGGCCTTGGCGTAGATCCCGCACACATCCGCGTCATTATCCCTCTTCCCAAGAACTATCCTGATATGGAAAAGGTTATCCGCGAAGAAATCGAATACCACGGCGTCTCCGTCATCATAAGCCGCCGCGAGTGCATCCAGACTCTGAAACGTCATGCAGCTAAAAAGTAAAGTCATGAAACAGGATATTATTTTGGCAGGTGTGGGAGGACAGGGTATCCTCTCAATCGCAACAGTAATTGGTTCTGCGGCTCTCCAGCAGGGGCTTTACCTCAAACAGGCGGAGGTCCACGGCATGAGCCAGAGAGGCGGTGACGTCCAGTCCAACCTCAGGCTTTCATCGGACCCCATCCACAGCGACCTTATTCCAAAGGGCGGGGCGGACCTCATCGTCTCCCTGGAACCCATGGAGGCCCTGCGTTATCTTCCGTACCTCTCAAAGGACGGCTGGATTATAACCAACACGGCTCC
Source organism: Bacteroidales bacterium (assembly GCA_024694675.1). Taxonomy (GTDB): domain Bacteria; phylum Bacteroidota; class Bacteroidia; order Bacteroidales; family UBA932; genus Cryptobacteroides. The sequence continues at coordinate 23,790 of JAILJO010000157.1, forward strand.
TTTCGTGAACATCCCCAACTATCCGGAAATGGATAAGGTGATGGCAGAACTTGGCAAGATGCCGCGCGTGGTCGCTCTTGACGTGGATGCCATTGCAAAGGACCTGGGCAGCCCCAGAGGCGCAAACATGGTGCTCCTTGGCGCAATGTCCGCCGTGCTTCATATCCTTGAGCCGGAAAAGCTCCGCGAAGGCATCCGCCGCATCTTCGGCCGCAAGGGAGAAGCTGTGGTAGAAAGCAACATCAAGGCGTTTGACGCCGGTCTGGAATTCTCCCAAAAGAACAAGTAAGCAATGAGAAAACCTCTTTCCAAACAGATTCTGGACGATGTCCTCCGGGATCTTGGCATTGACGATATTTCCCGTACCACCATCCGCCAGTGCGCCATGATAGGCGGCGCCCTGGAGCAGGAGGCTGGGGAGCAGTTCTCCCATCTGGAATTCGGCGTTCCCGGTATTCCGGCCTGCCCCATCGGCATAGAAGCCCAGAAGAAGGCCCTTGATGAGGGCAAGTGCTCCATCTATCCGTCGGTGCAGGGTCTTCCGGAACTGAAAAAGAACGGTTCCCGCTTTGTTAAGGCCTTCATCGACGTGGACATCGACCCTAAAGGAATTGTGCCCACCGTGGGCTCCATGCAGGGCAGTCTCACCAGCATCCTGGAGTGCTCCCAGCTGCAGCCCGGGAAAGACACCATCCTGTACATCTGCCCCGGTTTCTCCGCCCACGGCCGCCAGCCGGACATCCTTGGAATTAAGAATATCTTCTTCGATATCTATGAATACAGGGCGGAAAAGCTCCGCGACAAGCTCGAATCTTATTTCAAGGAGGGAAATATCGCCGCCATACTGTACTCCAACCCCAACAACCCGGCCTGGATATGCCTGACGGAAGAGGAGCTCCAGATAATCGGTGAGCTTGCCACCAAATACGATGTCATAGTCCTTGAAGACATGGCATACCTCTGCATGGACTTCAGAAAGGACATGTCCGTTCCTTATGAGCCGCCTTTCCAGAGCACCGTGGCAAAGTATACTGACAATTACATCATGCTCCTTTCCGCTTCCAAGATATTCAGTTATGCCGGAGAGCGCATAGCGATGGTGTGCATATCGGACAAACTGTTCAACAGGGAATATCCTGAACTCAAGAGGAAGTGGGGAATTGCCAGGTTTGGAGATAACTTCATCCTTAACTACCTGTATACCAATACATCCGGAGCTTCGCACTCTGCACAGTATGCCTTTTCCGCCATGATGGAGGCCTCTGTTGAAGGCCGGTATAACTTTGTGCGGGAGCTAAGGAATTACGGTTTGCGCGCGCATCGTTCCAAGGAGATATTCGAGCGTTACGGATTCCACCTTGTTTATGACAAGGACATGGAGCAGACCATATCGGACGGCTTCTTCTATACTGTGGAATACAAGGACATGAGTAACGGCGACCTTCTTGCCGCCCTCATGCGCTGCGGCATTACCGCAATTCCGCTGAATACCACCGGAAGCGGCCAGTGCGGTATACGCGTGTGCGTTTCCCGTCTCCTCTCGGATCAGGACTTCGAACTCCTGGAGCAGCACCTTAAACTCTTCGTAAAACTTGTAGGCTAATGAAATACGTATCTGCCGATGAAGCCGTAAAACTTGTCCGCAGCGGTGATACCATTGCGTGCCAGGGCGGCGCCAGCGTTCCCGTCCTTCTGCAGGAGGCCCTTGCCCGCCGCCATGCGGAACTCAGGAACGTCACCATAACCTCCGGATTCAACGTCCACAAGGAGCCGGCTCCGTTCTGCAAACCGGAGTACAAGGATTCCTTCCTGGTGAACAGCATATTTATAAGCGCAGACCAGAGGGCACACGTGGCCGACGGTTACGGCAGCATGACTCCCGCTTTCCTGGGAGAGGTGCCCGGCATGTTCCGCCGCGGGGAATTCCCTGTGGATGTGGCGTTTATCGTATGCTCTGAACCGGACGAGAACGGTTACTGCAGCTTCGGTATATCGGCCGATATAGCCGTCTCCGCCGTTGAGGTTGCGAGGGTGGTGATTGCGGAGGTGAGTCCCAACATTCCGTACCTGTACGGGGACTGCCTCATCCATGAAAGCAAGATAACGGCCGCCGTCCACTGCGACGTGGCTCCTGTTGCCATGGTCTTTGGCGAGCCTACTCCCATTGAGGCGGCAATCGGCGCAAACGTGGCGTCCCAGATTCCGGACGGTGCCTGCCTGCAGATTGGCGTTGGAGGTATTCCCAATGCCGTTCTTAACGGTATAAAGCACCATCAGCACCTTGGCCTTCATACGGAGGCCATGACGGACGGTGTAATCCGTCTCATCAAGGAAGGCGTTATTGACAATTCCCTTAAGAAGGTTAAACCGGGAATCAGCGTAGCGGCTCTTGCAATCGGCTCCGCTCCTATGTACGATTACATTGACCACAACAAGACCATGGAGTTCTTCGACGTGGCCTATACCAACGATCCTTTCCTTATTGCCCAGAACCCCCGAGCCTGTGCCATCAACTCCGCCATCGAGGTGGACCTCACCGGCCAGATTTGTGCGGATTCAATCGGCGAGAAGATATTCTCCAGCGTAGGCGGACAGCACGACTTCATGTACGGCTGTGCCCTGGCTGAAGGTGGACGTACGTTCATTGCACTGCCGTCCCGTACCGCAAAGGGGAAGGGGAAAATCGTCCCCACTCTCACTCCTGGTGCCGGCGTTGTAACAACCCGTTTCCAGACTCAGTATGTGGCCACAGAATACGGCATAGTGTATCTACGCGGAAAGAGCCTGGCCGAAAGGGCCAAGCTCCTTATATCCATTGCCCATCCGGATGACCGGGAAGAGCTTGAGAAAGCCGCATGCAAACGCTTCGGCTACAGTTTCTTAAGGCTTAAAGCCTAACCAAGGAATCCTAGCAGGATACCTGCTGCAACAGCTGAACCGATGACACCCGCAACGTTGGGCGCCATTGCGTGTGTAAGCAGGTGATTGGAAGGATCCTGTTCCAGTCCCACGGTCTCGGATACGCGTGCTGCATCCGGCACTGCGGACACACCTGCGTTACCAATCAGAGGATTGATCTTCTTGCCTTCAGGGAGGAAGAGGTTCATGAATTTCACGAAGCTCACGCCAAAGGTGGTTGCAATCACGAATGAAGCAAGACCAAGGCCGAAGATGAGTACTGAACGTCCTGTCAGGAACACATCCGCCTGAGTGGAAGCACCGACGGTAAGACCGATGAGCGTGGTCACAACGTCGATGAGCGGACCGCCGGCAGTGGCTGCAAGACGCTTTGTCACGCCGCTTTCCTTGAGGAGGTTACCGAAGAACAGCATGCCAAGCAGCGGGAGGCCGCTGGGCACTATGAAAGCCGTGCAGATGAAACCGACGATAGGGAAGATAATCTTTTCCCTCTGACTCACCACGCGGGGCTTGTTCATGCGGATAAGCCGCTCCTTCTTGGTTGTGAGAAGCAGCATTATAGGCTTCTGGATAACGGGCACAAGAGCCATGTAGGAATACGCCGACACGGCAATTGCTCCCATAAGTTCCGGAGCCAGCTTGGAGCTTAGGAAGATGGCCGTAGGGCCGTCTGCACCGCCTATGATGCCGATGGCACCGGCCTCGTTGGGTAGGAATCCAAGGGCAAGGGCCAGCAGGTAAGCACCGAAAATACCCAGCTGTGCGGCTGCACCAATCAGGATAAGGCGCGGCTGTGATATGAGCGCGCTGAAATCCGTCATGGCGCCAATGCCAAGGAATATCAGAGGCGGATACCAGCCGTTCTTAACGCCATGGTAGAGGATATTGAGCACGGATCCTTCCTCATAGAGGCCAATCTTGAGGCCCACTCCTGTTGCCGGGTCGAAGAACAGGGGGATGTTGCCGATGATCATACCAAAGCCGATAGGCACCAGCAGAAGCGGCTCCCAGTGTTTTACTATACCAAGGGTGATGAAGATCAGTCCTATGAGGATCATCACCAGGTGCTGCCAGGTGCAGTTGGCGAATCCGGTGAACTGCCAGAACTGCCTCAGGCTGTCTAATACTGTTTCCATTAGGCTATGGTTACGATGTCTGCTCCTTCAAGTACGGAATCTCCCTTGCGGGTATGTACGGCGGTGATTGTGCCGTCTGCCTCTGCAAGGATGTCGTTCTCCATTTTCATGGCTTCGATGACGGCAACCTTCTGGCCGCGCTTGACGGCCTGGCCTTCCTTCACGTCCACGCTGATGATGATGCCGGGAAGAGGGCTCTTTACGGTTACGCCTGCGCCTGCGGGCTTTGCTGCTGCAGGGGCAGCTGCTTCAGCCTTGGGTGCGGCTGCCGGAGCTGCCACAGGAGCTGCTGCAGGTGCGTTTTCAAGCTCCACCTGATAATCTGCGCCATTGACATTTACGGAAAGATTCTTTCCATCGGCCTCGCCAATGGTGACGTTGTACTCTTTCCCGTTGATCTTGAATTTGTACTCTTTCATATCTATCTTGGTAATTTTCTGAAACTGAGGGATTTGTTATTCCATGCGGAAGCGTTCCGGACTATTGTTACTATGCCGGGCTCAACGTCGTGAACACTCTCTGTGAGGTAGAGGTTCACGGCTGCGGCTATGGCTGCGTAGACGTCGCCATCGTCCTGCATGTCAAGGGCGAGGGCTATGGCTGCGGCCACTTCTGCGTCCGGAGTGCCTTTCACCTTCTTTGCCCTGGGCTTTTTCTTATATTTCCCGGACATGAGGTTTCCGGTGAAATTGTAGATGAAATAAAGCACGATGAGGGCAGCAAAGACCGTGGAAACGCTTATGAGCGTAAGCGTCCAGCCATGAGGGTCCGTCTGGGCCATCCTGTCACCGCCAGCGGTGAGAATGTAGCTATAGAGGAAGGTTGTCATGTTTCTTTGCGGGTATTTCCTGGCGTTTTCCGGCAAGAGATTCGAGGGCGCGAATCACGCGGAAACGTGTGTTCCTGGGTTCAATGACATCGTCCACATAGCCCTTCTGGGCGGCCTGGTAAGGGTTGGAGAAGAGCTCTTCGTACTCCGCTTTCTTTTCATCGAAGATTTTTGCGGCGTTCTCAGGGTCTTCCTTCATATCTTTGGCGTAAAGGATGTTCACGGCACCGTCTGCACCCATGACTGCAATCTGGGCGGAAGGCCATGCGTAGTTGATGTCTCCGCGAAGCTGCTTGCAGCTCATGACGATGTGGGCGCCGCCGTAACCTTTGCGCAGGGTGACAGTGACCTTGGGAACGGTAGCTTCACCGTATGCGTAAAGGAGCTTTGCACCGTTGGTGATGATTGCGCCGTATTCCTGCTGGGTTCCGGGAAGGAAGCCGGGAACATCCACAAGTGTTACAAGAGGGATATTGAATGCGTCGCAGAAGCGGACAAAACGTGCGGCCTTGCGGGATGCGTTGATATCAAGCACGCCTGCAAGCACGTTGGGCTGGTTGGCCACGATACCCACGCTCTTTCCGTTCATGTGAGCGAAGCCCACGATGATGTTCTTGGCGAAATCCTTGTGGATCTCGAAGAAATCACCGTCGTCAACTATGCTCTTTATGACGGCATACATATCATATGCCTTGTTAGGATTGTCAGGGACTATGGAGTTGAGAGCATCGTCAACCCTGTTGATGGGATCTGTAGTGGGCTTCTCCGGGGCGGTCTCCATATTGTTCTGGGGGATGTAGCTGAGGAGCTTCTTTATGGTCTTGATGCCTTCTTCCTCAGATGCGGTCGCGAAGTGGGCTACGCCGCTCTTGGATGCATGGACCGATGCTCCGCCAAGCTCTTCCTGGGACACTTCCTCTCCGGTTACGCTCTTTACCACTGCGGGACCAGTCAGGAACATGTAGGAGGTGTTTTTCACCATGAGGGTGAAGTCCGTGAGGGCGGGGGAATAAACCGCACCGCCGGCGCAGGGACCGAAGATTCCGCTGATCTGGGGAACTACTCCGGATGCAAGGATATTGCGTTCGAAGATCTCTGCATATCCCGCAAGGGCGTCGATGCCTTCCTGGATACGGGCTCCGCCGGAATCGTTAAGGCCGATGCAGGGGGCGCCGTTACGGACGGCCATGTCCTGTATCTTGGTAATCTTTTCGCTCATGGTCTTGGACAGGGAACCGCCGTTTACGGTGAAATCCTGTGCGAAGACATATACAAGGCGGCCGTCAATGGTGCCGCATCCTGTTACAACGCCGTCTCCGTCCGGGTGGTCCTTTTCCATCCCGAAATTGGTGCAACGGTGATGCATGAACATGTCAAACTCCTCGAAGGAACCGGGGTCCAGGAGCAGCTCAAGGCGTTCCCTTGCAGTTTTCTTGCCTTTTGCATGCTGGGCCTCGATGCGCTTTTGTCCGCCTCCAAGACGGGCTTTGACGCGCCTGTCCACCAATTTTTCAATGTTTTCTGACTGGATACTCATATATTTATCTGAATAATTTGTCTATTTCCTTGACTGCGTCCGGAAGGGCGAATACCGCAACGCGGTCATATGCCTCTATGTGGGTGTTTCCCACCGCTATGAAGCCTTCTCCGCCGCGGATAACGCCGCCTATGATGGCGTTGGCTGGGAATGTGATGTCCTTCAGTGGTGCCTTGGTAATCTTTGAGCCGGGGGCTGCGGTGTATTCCAGAACCTCTGCGTCCATGCCGCTCATGTACCTCACGGACCTTACCTTGTCCGACAGGGTGAACTTGAATATGCGGCCGGCGGTTATGAGTTTCTTGTTAATCACCGAATCCACGCCCATTTCCTCTGCAAGGTGGATATACTCAAGGTTCTCTACCTGGGCAATCACACGGGGAACGCCAAGTTTCTTGGCGGCCACGCATGCCAGGATGTTGAGTTCATCGTTCCCGGTTACGGAAAGGACTGCCTGATAGCCCATTATGTCCTCTTCCACCAGGAAATCCGTGTTGCGTGCGTCTCCAAGGACCACGTTGACGTAGCTGGGGAGTTCCTGGGAGAGGTTCCTGCAGCGTACGGGATTGGACTCTATGATCTTTATGTCTTCAAGATTGTCTCCGGAAAGCCTTTCCGCAACCATCTGTGCAATCTCAGAGCCGCCGAGGATCATGACCTTACGGATAACTATGCGGTCCTTTCCAAGGAACTTGAGAAGGGTTGGCATGCCCTCGCGACAGGAGATGATGTAAAGGTAGTCCCCGAATTTGAAGGGAGTGTCGAACTTGGGGATGATGGTTTTACCCTCACGCTGAATGGCTACGATGCGGAAATCCGCCTCTGCGCTGTGCTCTGCGACGGCCTTTGCGAAATCTGCCACCCTCATGTCCAGAAGAGGGGAGTCATCGTCCAGTTTGAAAACGGACATCTGGAGTTTGCCGCGGGCGAAGTCCATACTTTCGTTGGAGGCGCTGTGGCGGAGCATATCCACAATTTCATCGCTGGCGCTCTTTTCCGGGAAGAACAGCATGTCCAGGCCCATGTCCTTGAACAGGATCTTGTTTTCAGGGGAGAGGAACTCCTCGTTGTCAATCCTGGCGATTACACGCTCAGTTCCAAGCTTCTTTGCGAGGAGGGCACTGACGATGTTTGCGCTCTGGGCCTTGAGGGGATTGACGCCTATGAAAAGATCTGCCTTGGCGCAGCCTGCTTCCCTGAGACTCTGGATGGAGGATGTGTCACCCAGGACGGTGTTTACATCTGCCTGTGAGGCAATGGCGCTGATGCGGGCGGGATCGTTGTCAATGACACTGACTTCGCTGCCTTCCGCGGAAAGCATCTTTGCAAGGTGGGAACCCACCTGTCCTGCGCCTTCAATAACAATCTTCATAGGCCATTTTCTTTTAATTTACAAAAATAATAAAAATGCTTAAAATGTCAAAATGAATTAAGTTCAGTGGGTTATTCTTGATTAATATGAAGTTATTTGAAAAGGAGAGGGACAAATTCGCTCAGATATATTCTCCAGTTCTTCCAGATGTGGCCGCCTTCGGTTTCATTGTAGGTGTACCTGAAGCCATTGTCATCAAGTTTTTTCATGAATTCCTTGTTGGCCTGGAACAGAAAGTCTGTCTTGCCGCAGCCAATCCAGAGGAGGGCGGGCTTGCCGGCAAAGTACTTCTTGAGCTTTGCGTCAAAGTCCTGGTAGATGGGGCTTACGGAAGGATCGCTCACACCGACTGCTGCGGAGAACATACCGCTATAATTGAACAGCTGAGGGTAGTTGATACTCAGGTAAAGAGTGTGGAACCCGCCCATGGAAAGGCCGCAGACCGCGCGGCTCTGCTTCTTTGCGATTGTACGGTATCGTCCGTCTATGAACTTTATTATTTCCGGGAATGATGTTTCAAAAGTGCCCTCCATAGTCTTGGGAAGCTGCATTGTGGGATTCACATAACCGGTAGAGTTCTCAAGGGGAGCGGCCTCCTGCGAGATGTTGCCGTTGGTGAAGACAACAATCATGGGCTTTGCCTCGCCGCGGGCAATCAGGTTGTCCAGAATCTGCGTTGCACGGCCCTGTGTTACCCATGCATCCTCATCACCTCCCATGCCGTGAAGCACGTACAGTACGGGATACTTTGCTTTTGAGGTCTCATAACCGGCAGGAGTGTAAACGGTGAGCCTGCGGTCGAAACCGGCGATACTGCTGTGATACCAGACCTTTGAAACTGTGCCGTGGGGAACGTTGTGAATGGCATACAGGTCGCTGCGGGCGCCTTCCTGGGGAACCAGGAGAACGCTGGTAAGGGAAGCCACGTCACGGTTTACCCACATGTT
>JAILJO010000017.1 GCA_024694675.1 Bacteroidales bacterium
AGAACGGGGAGCACAGGACTCTGTATGAGATACTTATAGGCAAGATTGCCGCGGAGGACGCGCTTATCCAGACGGAACTGCCAAAGCTTCACATGATTCCCTCCCACATTAACCTTGTGGGTGCTGAAATCGAGCTTCTGGAGGTGCAAGATAGGGAATCCGTCCTCAAAAAGGCGCTGGAGCCCATCAAGGATAATTACGATTTCATCATCATCGATTGCTCCCCTTCCCTGGGTCTCATTACGGTGAACTGCCTCACTGCTGCGGATTCTGTGATGATACCCGTGCAGCCGGAGTTCTTCGCCCTGGAAGGCCTTGCAAAGCTTATCCAGACCATACGCCTTGTGCAGAGCGGCATAAACCCCGCCCTCACCATAGAAGGCTTTGTGGTAACTATGTTCGACGGCCGCACAAAGGTTCACAACCAGGTTGTGGCCCAGCTCCGCGACCACTTCAAGGACATGGTCTTCAACACCGTCATTTCCCGCAGCATCCGCCTCTCCGAGGCCCCTTCATACGGTAAGCCCATCATCCTCTACGATGTGATGAACAACGGCACCTCCAACTACATGAACCTCGCAAAAGAAGTACTTGACAAGAATGGCAACTAAAAACCAATACGGCCTTGGGAAGGGCCTGGGCGCCCTCCTTGGCGGCGAAGACCTCAGTGAGCTCCGCAAACCCGTCGGCTATATTAATAAAGAGGTAGTCTCCGCAGGCGACAAGCCCAAGGACACCTCCGACGTCCTCCGCATCCCGGTGGACATGATAGAGCCAAACCCCTACCAGCCCCGCATGAGTTTTGACGATGACGCCATGCGCGAACTCGCCCAGTCCATCAAGACCTTCGGCCTCATCCAGCCCATCACAGTGCGCCGAAAGGGAGACGACAAGTACCAGATAATCAGCGGCGAACGCCGTTACAGGGCCTCCATCCTGGCCGGTATGGACATGATTCCCGCGTACATCCGCGACGCATCGGAGCAGGGCATGCTGGAGATGGCAATCGTGGAGAACATCCAGAGGGAGAACCTGGACCCCATTGAGGTTGCCATGAGCTACCAGCGCCTGATGGACGAGTGCCGCCTCACCCAGGAGCAGATGGCAGACCGCGTGGGTAAGAAACGCGCTTCCGTCGCCAACCAGCTCCGCCTCCTGAAACTCCCCGCCAAGGTTCAGCACGACCTTAAGGTGGGTCTTGTGAGCGTAGGTCACGCCAAGGTCCTGCTTGGGGTGGAGAACCCTGAGCAGCAGGAAGCCCTCTGCGACGAAATCGTCAAGAAAGGCCTGTCCGTGAGGCAGTTGGAGGAGAAGGTCAAGAGCATGGTGAAGCTCCCGCCGCGGAAGAAGGAAGAGCCCGGCGAACTCCCCCAGATGTACTACCGCCTCCTGGAGAATGTGGGCAGGTACTTTGGCGAGAACATCTCCCTGAAGCGCTCAGAGAGCGGCAAGGGCACCCTCACCATCAAGTTCGACTCCGACGAACAGATGGAAAGATTCCTCTCCGCCATCAAATGAGGCTTCGCGCTGTCATAGTATCGCTGTTGGGACTGGCTCTGGTCTTGCCCCTCTGCGCCCAGTACCGTGACGACCAGTTCAAGCGCGACGCCTTCACCCAGAACTACGCAGACACCACTGAGAAAACGCCCGCAGACACATCCCAGCTCTTCTCCTTCAAGGAATACTTCGGCGGCCTCGCCCACAAGAGAGGCGCCTCGCTGAAGACCCTGACCATGGGCTCCGCGGTATTTATCGGCGGCGGCCAAATCTACAACCGCGACTACTGGAAACTCCCCATCGTCTACGGTGGCATAGGTGCCGGCGTGGGCGCGGGACTCTATTTCAACAAGCAGTTCAAATCCACTGGGGACGATAAGTACCACATCTACAGCAACCTCTCCTACATAGGCGCCGGCCTGGTCTGGTGGGGTTCCCTCCTGGATACCGCCGTGGGCTATGAGAAAGGCAAATACCCCAACCCGGCAAAGAGCACGGTCTACTCCATCCTCCTCCCCGGGCTTGGCCAGATATACAACGGAGAATTCTGGAAAGTGCCTCTGTACTACGGATTTATAGCCGGCAGCGTCCACTTCATGCTGGACAACAACGTCCAGTACCACCGCTGGAAAAACATCCATAACGCCGCCACCACGGATGACACTACGGTGGAGCGCCCTCCCCAAACAGGCGAGACCGCCAAGTACTACCGCGACGTCTTCCGCCGCTACCGCGACTACTCCATCCTTGCCATAGCGGTGTCCTACCTGCTGCAGGTCATCGACGCCAACGTCTTCGCCTACATGCAGGACTTCGAAGTAACGGACGATATATCCATGCGCGTGGAGCCGGCTTTTGATCCGGGGATGTACGCTATATCCGGTACGCAAAACTTCGCCACAGGAGCACCTTCCGTAGGCATGTCCATCGGCCTAAGATTCTGATTATGAAAAGATTATTTATAGCACTGCTGGTTCTGGCCATTGTCCCATGTAACGCCCAAACCCGCCGCCAGCTCCGTGCCCAGAACGATACCCTGAAACTGAAAATCGCCGCCCTTGAAGCGGAACTCGCCTCCTACCGCACCATAGAGGAAGACCTCTCCGGTGCCGGCGAAAACGAGAATCGCCAGTCCTTCGCCATGGAAAGAGTTGACATTCCCGGCTCCGACCGGGGATCTCAATCCGACTCCCTCATGGCCTGGTACCTCCATCGCGCCTCCCGTAACGCCGCCCGCGAGCAGTACAACATGGACTCCGTCCGCTTCACAACGGACGTCCCGGACACCACCCTCATGCGCCGCCTCCGTGACATGAACTCCTTCATAAGCCTCCCCTACAATGAGACAGTGAAGAACTACATGATCCTCTACTCGGAGAAAATGCCCCGCAAGATGGCAGAGATCCTTGGCCTCAGCGAGTACTACATGCCAATTTTCGAGGAAACCTTCCGCCGCTATGACCTGCCGCTGGAACTTAAATACGTCGCCATAATCGAAAGCGCCATGAACCCCAGGGCGGAGTCCCGCGTAGGCGCCAAGGGCATCTGGCAGTTCATGTACCGCACCGGCCTAAGCTACGGGCTCAAGATCGATTCCTACATCGACGAGCGCATGGACCCCTTCGCCTCCGCCGACGCCGCCGCCCGCTACTTCAAGGACGCATACAGGATCTTCGGGGACTGGGCGCTGGCGATATCGGCCTACAACTGCGGCTCCGGGAATGTGAACAAGGCCATCAAACGGGCCGATGGCAAGCGCGACTTCTGGTCTATCTACGAGTACCTCCCCCGCGAAACCCGCGGCTACGTTCCCGCCATGGTGGGCGCCATGTACGCCTGCAGATATGCCACGGAGTACGGCCTCAGGCCAGATCCAAAGGCTCTGCCGGTTTATGTAGATACGTTCAGGATCAACAGGAACTTGCACTTTGCCCAGATTAGCGAGGTGCTGGGGATACCTATCGACGACATACGGGATTTGAATCCCCAGTATCACAAGGATATAGTTCCGGGCGAAGGCAACGTGCTGCGGCTCCCCTTCAACTACACCTCAGAGTTCCTGGAAATGCAGGACTCCATATACCGCTACAAGGCGGAAACCATATTTGCCGCCCGCATCCAGGACGGCCGCGAGATAGTCCAGGGCCGCCCCGTCCCCACCTCCCAGGGCACCACCTGGGTCTACTACAAAGTCAAGCGCGGCGACAACCTCGGCCTCATAGCCAAGCGCCACCACACAACCGTCAAGAACCTCAAATCCTGGAACAACCTCAAAAGTGACATGATCCGCGAAGGCCAAAAACTCAAGGTCGGGAAGAAGTAACACTCCGTCATTGCCGGTCCCTTGTTTTTGTCATTGCCGGTCCCTTGTTTTTGTCAT
>JAILJO010000050.1 GCA_024694675.1 Bacteroidales bacterium
CCTTTGCCTCGCCTGTACGCGTAAACCCTCTGACGATGAGCTCCTTGACATTGTCGAGAAGGCAACCATCGGCTATTTCACGGACTTCGCAGACCCTGTAACCGGCCTTGCCCGGGAGCGCAACAACGACCGGAACGGCAACATCGTCACCATAGGCGGTTCCGGTTTTGGCATGATGGCGGTAATTGCAGGAGCGGAGCGCGGATACTTTTCCTGCGAGGAAGGCGTTCAGCGCATAGGCAAGATGGTGGAGTCTCTGGAAAAGCTGGAGCGCTTCCACGGCGCCTGGGCCCACTGGTACGATGCCAACTCCATGCAGCCTTTCTCCTTTTCAAAGTATGATGACGGCGGAGACCTTGTGGAGACGGCCTTTATGGTTCAGGGCCTCCTTACTGCCAGGCAGTGGCTTGCAGACAAGGACAAAGCCCTTTCGGCCCGTGCGGACAAGCTTTGGAAAGACGTTGAATGGAACTGGTACACCCAGGGTACGGATTCACTCTACTGGCACTGGTCCAAGAACTATGGCTTTAAGATGAACCATCGCATAAAGGGCTACGACGAGACCATGATTACGTATGTCCTGGCGGCATCGTCCCCGTCCTTCCCCATAACCAGGGAGTGCTACGAGGCCAGTTACAAGACTTCTCCTTATTATTATAATGGCAAGGAATACTACGGAATAGAGCTGCCCCTTGGCATGGAACTGGGCGGCCCGCTGTTCTTCTGTCACTATTCCTGGCTTGGGCTGGACCCCCGCGGCCTTACCGACGGCCACACCGACTACTTTGAGCGCAACAAGGCCCATACACTTATCCACAGGGCCTATGCCATAGACAATCCCAAGGGCTACAAGGGCTACGGTGAAGACCTTTGGGGATTCACTTCCAGCGACGATCCCTATGTCGGATACTGCTCCCACCACCCGGGAACGCCCGACGAGAACGGCACCGTGAGTCCCACCGCGGCCATATCGTCCATAGTGTACACACCGGAGGAATCCATGAAGGTTATACGTCACCTGTATTATGATGTGCCTGAGATGTTTGGACCCTACGGCTTTTACGATGCATACAACCCCGGTCATGACCCCGCAGTTGTAGACCATTACCTTGCAATAGACCAGGGGCCTGAGGCCGTGATGATAGAGAACTACCGCAGCGGCCTCCTTTGGAAACTCTTTATGAGTGCGCCCGAGATCCAGGCCGGCCTTGGGAAACTTGGCTTTTATTACGAAAACTAACCTTTATTTATGAAACGAATACTAATAACACTAACCATGATGCTTGCAGGGCTTTCAGCCTTTGCACAGTATCAAGTGAAAGGCGTGGTAGAGGACGCCCTGGGCCCCGTCATCGGTGCGACGGTGATGGAGTCCGGCACCCAGAACGGCACATCCACCGGCCTGGACGGAGACTTCATCCTCATGGTGAAGAGCGCCCAGTCCGTGGTGGAAGTAAGCTGCATAGGCTACGCCACCCAGTCGTTCCCCGCAAGTGCAGTCCCGGCACGCATCGTCCTTGAAGAGGACACCAATTTCCTTGACGAGGTCGTGGTGGTGGGCTACGGCACCCAGAAGGCCAAGGACCTCACGGCGCCCATTGCTTCAGTAAAAGGTGATGAGCTTTCAAAACAAATATCCGGTAATGCTCTTGGGGCGCTCCAAGGGAAGGCTTCCGGCGTTCGAATCATCCAGAGCGGGTCTCCTGGCGCGTCTCCGTCAATTACCATCCGAGGTACGGGTTCGCTTGGCAGTTATGCCACTCCTCTTTATATTGTCGACGGAGTATTCGTAGACGATATCGGATTTGTCTCCACCGATGACATACAGGACATGACAATCCTCAAGGATGCCTCGGCTGCGGCTATTTATGGAGTGCGTGCCGCTAACGGCGTTATCATAATTACCACCAAGAAGGGGACGACGGACCATACGGAAATCAGCTACAGCGGTTATGTTGGCCTTCAGGTTCCAGTGAACGTGATGAAACTTGCGGGCACAGAGGAATACATTTCACTCTTGAATGAGGCAAACGCCAACGATCCCAAGTACACGCCTAAGGTCGCATCCGATTATCCTGCAAGCACGGACTGGTACAGCTCTCTCTTGAGGAATGCTCCTACGCATAACCACGCTTTGGATATATCTGGAGCCAACGAAAAGACAAACTATTCGTTAGGCCTTGGTTATTACTATCAGGACGGTATTATGAACTGCGACAACTTCTATCGCAGGTTTAATTTCCGTACGCGTCTGGACCAGAAAGTCAAGTCCTGGCTGGATGTTGGCGTGAATGCCATCGTTTCAAATTATACTCGCAAGGATCCCAACTCCGGCGCTTTCGCCCAGGCGTTTGTGAACCCGCCGGTATATCCTGTTTACAACGATGCTAACACTGACGCATATCCCGTCGCCTTTGATTCTCCACAGCGTTACGGATGGGGAGGCTCTTATGGGAATCCTTTTGCTTCCATCTATTACTCTGACAGTCAGGCAAAAGGACTTAATCTTGTTTTCTCCACTTATGCAGAGATAAAGCTATTGGAGAATAAACTCAAATTCCGCACAGCATACAATATGGAGTTCCAGGGCTGGCAGAGCCAGACTTATACCCCGGAACATCTGGTTTATGGTACTCAAGGTTCGACAATTTCTTCAGAATCCAAGTCTTTTGGCCTGCGTTACAAGCATATTCTTGACAATACTCTGACGTATGCTGACCAGAAAGGTCAAGATAGTTTTACTGTCATGCTAGGCCAGAGTACCCGCATCGAAACTCAGTCGGGAATGTCCGGATCTGCAACAGACGTTCCGGATATAGATGCTCAGTCCCGCTACCTGGGACTTGGTTCGACACGTGACATCACAGTCACGGACCTTAATCCTGGTCCATACCGTTACAATGGACTTTCTTTCTTCAGCCGTGGAACCTGGAACCATGCCGATAAGTATCTGGCAACGGCGACTTTCCGAGCTGATGCCAGCTCCAAATATAACGAGAAATGGGGTTTCTTCCCTTCCGTTGGACTTGGTTGGGTACTTACCGGAGAAGACTTCATGAAGAGTCTTCCAGCTTTCGAATACCTTAAGTTGAGGGCTAGCTGGGGTCTGCTTGGTAATGACAATATTCCTGCCAATTCTTCCGCAATTATCGGAGCGTCCGGAATCGATGCCTCCGGAGTTTTCAACGACGCAGTCATTGATGGTGTCGGCGCTCAGACTGTTCTTCAGAACTATCTGAAATGGGAAGTTGTGAACGAGTTTGATGTGGGTGTAGACTTTACCTTCCTGTCCGGTCGACTGACAGGAGATCTGGACTACTACAACCGCACGACCAACAATGTGGTTTTCTACGTTCCCATCGCCACCGGCGGCGGGACCGGTTACCTGTTGGATAATAACGGCACTGTCAGGAATTCTGGTATTGAACTAAACCTTTCCTGGAAAGAGAAAGTTTCTCATGACCTGTCATATAATGTAGGCCTTAATGTCACTACAGTAAAGAACCGGGTTATAAAACTGGATGGACGTGACAATATCCCCGGCGGCAGTGTCCGTGGAAAATACACCACCCTTACGCAGGTAGGATATCCTATAGGTTCTTTCTGGGGCTATAAGATTGACGGAGTATTTGAATCCACAAAGGATTATATGCTTGCAGATGCCAGCCAGGCAGTGGGTGGCCCCGGATACTTCAAGTATCATGACGTAGTTGCTGATGGCAAGATTGATGAAAAGGACATGACATATCTTGGAAGCCCTATCCCCAGCCTGATGACTGGTCTTGACTTCGGCCTCAATTGGAAAGATTTCGATGTCTCCGTGTCCTTCTATGGCCAGTTTGGCAACAAGATTCTGAATGCCAAGCGCATGAACAGAGGCACTTTCTCTGACGGAAACTATGATAAGGATTTCGCAGACCATGCATGGCA
>JAILJO010000056.1 GCA_024694675.1 Bacteroidales bacterium
TGGTATATGTACTTCGAGGTGACCTTCTACTTCGATGTCTTCACGAAGGAAATCTTGAGCTGGAAGGCCGCGGAAAGGAGAGGTTCCAGAAACCAGTATATTGATGGCCTGACCGATGTAATCGAGTTGCTGAAGGGCACAGAAGAGCCCGTAGTGCTGCATACGGACCAAGGTAGCGTATATGCCTCCATGGCCTATAACGACCTCATCAAGGACACGAACATCATCCGTTCCATGTCCAGGGCCGGAAAGCCCACGGACAACCCAGTCAACGAAGCCCTGAACGGCTGGATCAAGGAAGAACTGTACGCCGAGTTCCATCTGGAGCGATACTGGCACAAACAAGACTTTATCAATACCATTGAACGCTATGTCAAATACTACAACACACAACGGCCGTGCTTCGCCATCGGCTACGATACCCCGGAGAACTACCGGAAGCGCTATTACAAGGGAGAATTGCCCAAGAAACAAACTTTTGAGAACCGGGTACTGAGCCCGGAACCCAAGTTCGTCCAAAAGAGAAGACAACTCGCTGATAGCAAGGACTCTTACGACAACGTGTCAACTTTTGAAAAAGAAATCCCTGAAAAAAGTTGAAAAATGTCTACTTTTGTAAAACCAGATGCCGTGAAAAAATCACCGGCGTCTACTTTCGAAAATAAGTATTAACGAAAAATTCTTTTCGTGTCTACTTCTCGCGCGCGGTACAGTTTAAAGAATATTCCGCGGGAATTAGTTTTGGAAAAGCGGCGTAATTCTCTCTAAATCTTTTTGGAAAAATGGAAATTTCTTCATAAATTGCGTTGGAAAAATGGACGAATCATGCTTAAACGAAAGATTGACAGCTATCTAGCTGAATACTATAAGAAATCTGGCAATGCGCTGCTGATTACAGGAGCCCGTCAGGTTGGCAAAACCTATTCTATAAGGCAGCTCGGTAAAACATTCAAAAGTTTTGTCGAAATCAACTTTATCGAGAATCCTGAGGCAGTCGGGCTGTTCAAGAATGCAAAGGGCAGTGCGGACATCCTGCTGAGGTTATCTGCCATTGCTTCATCTCCATTGATCAAAGGCGAGACCCTGGTATTCTTCGATGAAGTACAGGAATGCCCGGAAATCGTGACCGCCATTAAGTTCCTGGTTGATGAAGGATCTTACCGCTACATTCTCAGTGGTTCCCTGCTCGGCGTCGATCTGAAGGACATCCGTTCCGTTCCCGTCGGCTATATGGGGGTCAAGGAGATGTTCCCGCTGGATTTCGAAGAATTCATCAGCTGCGTGGGCATAGGAGATAATATCGTCGCTTCCCTGCGGGAGTCCTGGGAGAAGAGAACCCCCGTAGATGCTTTCATCCATAACAAGATGATGGAGCTTTTCCGCCTGTACCTTGTAGTGGGAGGTATGCCGGCGGCCGTGAGCAGATATATTGACACCAACAATCTTCAGGATGTGCATCAATCCCAGCAGGAGATCATCCAGCTCTACAAAAAGGACATCTCAAAATACGATCCCGCTCACAAGCTTTACATCGAAGAGATTTTCAATCTGATTCCGCCTGAGCTAAACACGAAGAACAAGCGATTCATTCTGAAAAAGCTGAACGAGAATGCGAAATTCGACCGCTACGAAAACAGTTTCCTCTGGCTGAAGAACGCAGGGGTAGCTTTGCCGGTCTATAATGTGGAAGAACCGAAGGTCCCTTTGCTGCTAGCCCGCTCCCGCAATCTCCTCAAACTCTTCCTGAATGATATCGGCCTGCTCGCAGCTCAGTATGCCGATGGAATTCAACTGAGGATTATTACAGGGGACAAAGGCATTAATTACGGATCTATCTACGAAAATGCTGTGGCGCAGGAATTGGTCGCACACGGTTTTGAGGCCTATTACTACAATAGCAAAAAGAGAGGCGAGATTGACTTCGTAATCGAGAAAGAAAGCAAGGTTCTTCCGATCGAAGTCAAGTCCGGTAAAGACTATACTGTCCACCGCGCGCTCTCCAATATCCTGGACTGTGAGGAGTACGACTTCCCGGAGGCCCTGGTCCTGAATAACGATAATCTTCGTGTAGACGGGAAGATTGTATATGCACCGGTTTATATGGTGATGTTTATTAAAAAAGAGAACTCTATTTCTCAGAAATACGTTATTGATTTGGGAGATTTGACGCCAATCCTGTAGGAGTCACTTCAAAACCCAGTCTGACACACGTCAGAAGGGGTTTTTCTTAAAAAAAGGAAATAGTGTGCAAAATTGAGAACTGATGCTCTTTTTTTGTTAACTTTGTAGTCAATATGCTGAATCTTTTAAAACAAGGAGATACTGCCGGCGCCATCTTCGTTCTGGCTATTGTTATTGCCTTCGGCCTTTTCCTGGGTAAATTCAAGGTCAAGGGAATCTCCCTCGGGACAACCTGGATTTTGTTTATGGGCATCCTGCTGGGCCATCTGGGCCTGCAGATCAACCCTGCCATGCTTTCGTTTATCAAGGACTTCGGGCTCATTCTGTTTGTGTTTGCGATAGGTCTGCAGGTAGGGCCTGGCTTCTTCCATTCTTTCAGGAAGGACGGGCTGCCCATGAATATCATGGCGCTGGGACTGGTGCTGCTTGCCGTCATCACCACCTATGTCATCCATCTTGTCAGCGGTGAGAATCTGGGCATCATGACAGGTATTATGTCCGGTGCTGTCACCAATACGCCTGGTCTTGGAGCGGCGCAGCAGACGCTTTCCGATGCCGGTATGGCCTCTGACGAGATTGCATCGGCCTACGCAGTGGCTTATCCGCTTGGTGTGGTGGGCGCAATTGCGGTACTGATGCTCTCCAAGGTCCTTTTCAAGGTAAGTATCGAAAAGGAAAAGGAGAAGGTTTCAAAGGGCGAGCGAGACGAGGGCAGTGCATACCGTCTTGCATGCCGGGTGGAGAATCCGGCCCTTTTTGGGAAGACCGTTCACGACATAGTTGGGGACGATAATACAGATCATCTGGTGATTGCCCGAATGAAAAGGGGAGACAAGGTCTTCTTCCCGGATCTCGATCTTCCGCTGCAGGAGGGCGACATGCTTCTCATCGTCACCGACATACAGCACAAGGACAAGGTCCGGATTATCTTCGGAGAAGAGTTCCCTGTGGATATGAATGAGTGGCAGCAGAGTGGCACCAAACTGGTTGCGGCGCGCCTTTCCATAACAAAATCGTCCATTACAGGGAAGAGCCTCCGCAAGCTGGACGTGCGCCGGAAATACGGAGTTACCGTTACCCGGATAGTCCGCTCCGGCGTAGATTTGCAGGCCGATGCCGACTTGATTCTCCAGATGGGCGACAGCGTGAAAGTAGTGGGCTCGGAAGAAGGAATCCAGCGTCTTGCGAAACTGGTGGGAAACCAGCCTGAGTCGCTGCACAAGCCCAATCTTATCCCCATATTCTTCGGCATTGCCCTTGGAGTGGCCCTTGGGGCTGTTCCAATTCATTTTCCCTCAATGCCCCAGCCTCTGAAACTTGGTCTTGCGGGCGGCCCGCTCATAGTGGCCATCCTGCTTGGTAATTTCGGCCCGAAGCTGCGGATTACCACCTACACGGCGCTCAGCGCCAACCTTATGATTAGGGAGATAGGCATTTCGCTGTTCATGGCGGCCGTGGGCTTAGGCGCCGGAAAGACCTTTGTTTCTTCTCTTGTGGGCGGCGGATATATGTGGGTTTTCTATGGCGCCATCATTACCCTGGTTCCCATGACCATAATTGCCCTTGTGGCCCGTCTGGCCATAAAGATGGATTTCTTCAAGATATGCGGCCTTCTTGCCGGGGGAACCACCGATCCGGCACTTCTCTCCTTTGCGGAGCAGATGTACGGCAGTGGCAGAATCGCCGTGAATTACGCGACTGTGTACCCCCTGACCATGTTCCTGAGGGTGGTCGCCGCGCAGGTTTTGATTATGATAATGCTCTGACAATATGAATAAGACTTTATTTCCTGCTGCCTTATTACTACTGGTGGCGGTTTCCTGTAATGAAACGAAATCCCCGTTTACCCGCAGCGTCGAAGACTATGCCGTGGTAACAATAAAGGCTCCTGACCTGAGCGGCATTACCGACAACGGCAAGGAAGTTCTGAACCTGTATAGATTTGCCGCCGATGAAGTGGACGCAATCTACTGGGAACAGTACTTCGGCGACAAACAGTCCCTCCTTGGCGGTATTAAGGACCCTGTCCAGAAGACCTTCGCTGAAATCAACTACGGACCCTGGGACCGCGCCACCGGCAAGTCCTTCGTGGATGGTTATGCCGATGCTCTCCCCGGAGCCGGCTTCTATCCAGCAGACATGACCCGGGAAGAGTTCGACCTCTGGGACAATCCGGACAAAAACAGCCCCTACACCCTCATCCGCCGCGCCGCTGACGGCTCCCTGGAGGCTGTCTGGTATCATGACGCCTACAAGGCGCACATCGACAAGATAGTCAATTACCTTAAGGCTGCAGCGGACATCACTATAAAGCCCAGCGTAGCGAAGTATCTGCTCAGCAAGGCGGATGCCCTGAAGACCGACAATTACTACCAGAGCTCCCTGGCCTGGCTGGACATGGACGACAGCAAGATGGACCTTGTCATAGGCCCCAACGAGGTGACAGACGACCAGCTCCTTGGTATCAAGCGCTCCTACGAAGCCTTCGTCCTCCTGAAAAACCAGGCCCGTACGGAGGAACTTATGCAGTATGTCTCCCGGATTGGCGAGTTCCAGGAGGACCTGCCCGGAGATCCGGCGTACAAGACCTTCCATCCCGGGGCCGGTTCCAACATCTTCTCCTGCGATGCCCTCTACTATGCCGGGAAGGCCAATGCGGGCGTGAAAGTCATCGCCCTGAACCTGCCCTTCGATACGGATGTCCAGCGTGACCGCGGCACCCGTACCATATTGCTGGATAATATAATCAAGGCCAAGTACAACCACATCATCGCTCCCGGCGGAGAAGTCCTTCTGGAGCCCGATTATGCCGCACATCTGTCGGCAGACGCTTTCTTCTGGAACATTGCGTTCCGTGAGGTTGCACACGGACTTGGCGTAAAGGAAACTGTCGATGGAAAAGGCAGCGTGGAAGAGGCCCTTGGTAATGTGGCTCCCACGCTTGAGGAGGTAAAGGCCAACGCGGCCGGAGTCCTCCTTGTATGCAAGCTGCAGAACCACTACGACATCCACCACATCTTCACCAAGGAGGATGCGCTTGCCACCTTCTTCGTCTCCCTGGTCCGTTCGGAGAGGTTCGGCGAAGGAACGCCGCTTGGCCGTGCCAACATTATCATCTACAACTATTTAGCTCAGGAAGGCGCCTTCCAGCGCAAGGAGTCCAACCACTACTCGCTGGATTTCAAGAAGATGGAAGCGGCCCTTTCAGACCTTACCGCCCTGGTACTCAAGACGCAGGCCACCGGCGACAAGGACTTTGCCATGCAGTTTGAAGCCCGCTACTCCAAGCGCAGCGTGGACTACGACGCCGACCGCATGTCCCTTGGACTTGAGAATATTCCTACCGATATCCGATTTGCTTTTGAATGAGACGGCTTTTATTCTTTTCACTGCTTGCAGGACTACTTTTTTCCGGGTGCAGCAGCCGGGAGAAGTATTCCGTTGTTATCCTTGGAGACACGCACTACGATGCGGCGGATCCGGAGTTCTATCATGCCGGTTACACTGACCCCAAGCCCTCCAGGGAGGCGGCTCACCGTCTGGAATTCATCCGTAACGGAAATATGTGGGCGGACAGGTCTCTCCGCCTTATTGACCGTGCCGCCGGCCTGGTGGACAAGGACACCCGCTACGTGCTTCAGGTTGGTGACCTCATCCAGGGTGACACCGCGGATTCCACAACCCACGTGCGTTTCCTTGACGATGCGGTCAACCTCATCAAGTCTCATGTGGCCCCTGACCTGCCATTTGTCTCCGTCAACGGCAACCATGACCGCCGCGGAGTTGACGATGCCCTCTGCAGAAGGGCATACAAGGCATATATGATGCCCCGTGTGTCACAGGAACTTGGCCAGGAGATAACTCACACCAGTTACCTTTTCCGTCAGGGGCCCGACGCATTTGTGGCCATCAATTACGCTTCTACCAATCTGGAAGGAATCAAGTCCCTGCTGGAGGAAGCCCGCGGTTCAAGGCACGTATTCGTGCTCATCCACACCCCCGTTTTCCCGTTCGACGACCCTGACATCTTCCACTGGTTCTTCCTTGGCAAGAGGGACGATTCCCGTGCGCAGGAGCGCCGTGAGATGCGGGCCCTTCTGGCATCCCTCAACGCCATAGTCCTCTGCGGCCACACGCACGACACGGAACTGCTGGACTGGGAAGGCGACGGCGGCCGCATCACCCAGATGACCATGAGCAGCGTCTGGGAGGCCGATTCCCTGGCAACTTATACCGTTAAGCATTCCGGGGCCGATGAGTATCCGCACTACGGACCCATCTTCGACGAGTATCGTCCCGGCAT
>JAILJO010000105.1 GCA_024694675.1 Bacteroidales bacterium
CTCACACCAACGTCATCAAACTGAAAAACCCCAAGCCCTTACCCCACACCGTAAGCGCCCTTGACGCTTTCCGAGTTAACAACCGTCCCTTCTAAAAAAGAAACAAGCACTTGCGGGGTTCCGTAAGTGCTTGATTTTTAATGGTCTGGATGACTGGACTTGAACCAGCGACCTCCTGGTCCCTAACCAGGTGCGCTACCAACTGCGCTACATCCAGAAGATTGGAACGCAAAGGTACTACTTTTTTATTAAATAGCAAACAATTTTGCGGTTTTTTAGAAAAGCACCTTGCGGATGCACGGCGTCTGGTACTGATAGGCCATGCGGGTGAGGTCCCAGCCGGGTTCTGTGAGGATCAGGGCGGCTTTTTTGCCCACTGTTATTGAACCGTAGTGCTCGCTAATGCCCATGGCGTAGGCGCTGTTGAGTGTGACTGCGTTGAAGGCTTCAACGGGCGTGAGGCGCATCTTTATGCAGCCCTGGGCCATTACAAAACGCATGTCTCCGCTGGGGGAGGAACCGGGATTGTAGTCACTTGCCAGGGCAACGCCAAGGTCGGCCTTGATGTAGTCTTTGGCACGGCCGTAGGGGAGACCAAGGAAGAAGGATGAGCCCGGAAGCATGGTTGGCATGGTCCAGGTGCCTTTCAGAGCCGCTATTTCTGCGTCTGTTGTGCGTTCCAGATGGTCTACGGACAGGGCGCCGTGCTTGACGCCAACCTGGACGCCGCCGCTGACGGCCAGCTCGTTTGCGTGAATCTTGGGCGTGAGAAGATGTTCTGCAGCAGTCAGTATCCTGTCAGTGTCTTCTACGGTGAAGAAGCCATCGTCACAGAACACGTCCACGAAATCTGCGTACTTTGCCGCTTCCGGAATCATGTCTATGACTGTCTGGACGTAAGCCTCATGGCTGTAGCCGCGTCCAACGGCATGGGCGCCTAGGAAAGTGCTCTTGACGGCGGCCGGGATGGTTTTGCGGATGCGGTCAATGACACGAAGCATTTTCATCTCTCCTTCCGGACACAGTCCGTAGCCTGACTTTATTTCCATTGCCACGGTGCCTTTTGCCATCATTTCCTGAGCTCGGACCATGGACTGTATATAAAGTTCTTCTTCAGGTGTTCGGTTCAAAAGGTCGCTGGAATTGAGGATTCCGCCGCCGCGTGCTGCTATTTCCTCGTAACTCAGGCCGTTTATCTTGTCCAGGAACTCTGCATCGCGGCTCCCGGCATAGACAATATGGGTATGGCTGTCGCAGAAGCCCGGAATCACCATGCCGCCTCCGGCATTTATGTTATCAGGTGAATCACATTCACATGTGAGGTCTGGGCATGCGGACATGGGGCCGAATTCCGCAGTCCTGCCGTCCTCAATCCGCAGCCAGGCATCTTCAAGGATGCCGGTTTGTCCCTGAGCAGGGCCTTCCACGCGCGGAACGCCCTTGGGCTGGATGCCGGCAAGTATACCTATATTATAGATAAGACTCATTCCTGATGAACTCAATGGATTTCTCTATGTAGGGATGCATATAGCTGTCCGTGTGGAGGAAGGGGACTTCCTTGCGGTAGTCTTCAACAATATTCTCAAGCTTGGGAGAGGTCTTTTCAGGGCGGCGGAACTCCAGGGCCTGGGCTGCGTTGAAGAGTTCTATGGCAAGGACAGTTTCCACGTTGTCTACCACTCTCACAAGCTTTGTGGCGGAGTTGGAACCCATTGAGACGTGGTCTTCCTGGCCCTGTGAGGAGGGGATGGAGTCGCAGGATGCGGGCCAGCAGAGTCCCTTGTTCTGGGACACGATGGATGCCGCCGTGTACTGCGGAATCATGAAGCCGCTGTTGAGGCCTGGTTCCGCCACAAGGTACTTGGGAAGGCCCCTGAGGCCGTCTATGAGCTGGAATGTCCTGCGCTCTGAGATGCTTGCAAGCTCGCTCATGGCTATGGCCAGGGAGTCCATGGGAATGGCGATTGGTTCACCGTGGAAGTTTCCGGCCGATATAACCATGTCCTCGTCCGGGAAGATATTGGGATTGTCAGTGGCGGAGTTGATCTCGTTCTCCAGGACGGATTTGACGTACATGATGTTGTCCTTCACGGCGCCGTGCACCTGCGGGATGCAGCGGAAGCTATAAGGGTCCTGTACATGCACCTTGGGACGATTTATAAGCTCGCTGCCTTCCAGTATCTCCACGAACTTCTTTCCGGTGAGAATCTGCCCTGTATGGGGTCTCAGCTGGTGGGTGAGGGGAAGGAACGGCTCAATCCTGCCGTCGTATGCGTCCAGCGAGAGGGCGCCTATGAGGTCCGCCCAGCGGCTCAGGCGCATGCTCTTTAGGATGCTCCAGACGGCATGTGCGCTCATGAACTGTGTTCCGTTCAGAAGGGCCAGGCCCTCTTTGGACTGAAGGCGGATGGGCTCCCAGCCCTTTTCCTTCCAAACATCCGCTGAAGGACGCACTTCGCCTTTGTACAGGACTTCTCCAAGGCCGATTAGCGGGAGGCACATGTGTGCCAGCGGCGCCAGGTCTCCGGATGCGCCAAGGGAGCCTTGCTGGTATACAACAGGGAGGACATCGTCATTGAACATGTCGATGAGCCTCTGCAGGGTGACAAGCTGAACTCCGGAGTGGCCGTAGGAGAGGGACTGGATCTTCATCAGAAGCATGAGCTTCACGATGGCCGGACGTACCTTTTCTCCTGCGCCGCATGCGTGGGACATAACAAGGTTGTGCTGGAGCTGGGACAGGTCCTCTTTCGGAATTGTAACATTATAGAGGGACCCGAACCCGGTGGTGATGCCATATACCGGACGGCCTATGTCGTCCATCTTCCTGTCCAGGTATTCCCTGCACTTAATCACGGCCCGGGCTGCCTCGGGGGTCAGTTCCAGGGTCATTTTATTGTCGATGATTTCCTTTACTCTCTCCAGTGAGAGATGCTCTTTGGATATGTAATGTATCATTTTTGTAATGCTTTTCTTACAAGTGAGTCATCTGCAAGGTTGGGGAGGGTTACCTTGAGCCCGGGTGTGCGGGCCATTTCACGTTCTATGGCGAAACGGGCGCCTTCGTTCCTTGCCCAGGAACGGCGGGCTATGCCGTTGTTTACGTCCCAGAACAGCATTTCGCGGATGTGACGTGCGCTGTCTTCGCTGCCGTCTATCACCATTCCGAATCCGCCGTTGATCACTTCGCCCCAGCCAACTCCGCCGCCATTGTGGATTGATACCCAAGTGGCGCCGCGGAAGCCGTCGCCGATGACGTTCTGGACAGCCATATCGGCACAGAAGCGGGAGCCGTCGTAGATATTGGAGGTTTCGCGGAAGGGGGAGTCCGTGCCAGAGACGTCGTGGTGGTCGCGGCCTAGGACGATGGGGGCGGTGATTTCACCTTTACGGATGGCCTCGTTGAAGGCGAGGGCTATCTTGGTGCGGCCTTCGCAGTCCGCATACAGGATTCTGGCCTGGGAGCCCACTACAAGGTGGTTACGGCCGGCTTCTTCTATCCAGTGGATGTTGTCCCTCATCTGGCCGGCTATCTCTGCGGGGGCTTCTGCGGCCATTTCCGAAAGGACCTTTACGGCCAGGGCGTCGCTCTTTGCAAGATCTTCCGGTTTTTCGCTCATGCAGACCCAGCGGAACGGGCCAAATCCGTAGTCGAAGTACATGGGACCCATGATGTCCTGGACGTATGAGGGATAGCGGAAGGTGCCATCGGCCTTGAGAATATCTGCGCCGGCGCGGGAACTTTCCAGGAGGAAGGCGTTGCCATAGTCGAAGAAGTACATTCCCTTGGCCGTGAGGCGGTTAATGGCGGCGACATGGCGGCGGAGGGATGCCTGGACGGCCTCTTTGAAGGCAGCGGGATCATCGGCCATCATGCGCTTGGATTCCTCCAGGCTGTAGCCAACGGGGTAGTAGCCGCCGGCCCAGGGGTTGTGGAGGGAGGTCTGGTCTGAGCCAAGGTCAACGTGGACTTTTTCATCGGCAAGTCTTTCCCAGAGGTCAACAACGTTGCCTACGTATGCCAGGGAGACCACTTCCTTGGCGGCCACGGCCTTGCGGATACGGGCTATGAGTTCCGTGAGATCTGTGTGGAGTTCGTCCACCCAGCCCTGGTCATAGCGCTTCTGGGCAGCCTTGGGGTTGATTTCCGCCGTTACGCTCACCACTCCGGCAATGTTTCCAGCCTTTGGCTGAGCGCCGGACATTCCGCCAAGACCTGCGGTCACGAAGAGTTTGCCTGCAGGGCTGCCGCCCTGCTTGCGGGCGGCATTCATGACCGTGATGGTGGTCCCGTGCACAATGCCCTGAGGGCCTATGTACATGTAACTTCCGGCGGTCATCTGGCCGTACTGGCTCACGCCCATGGCGTTCATGCGCTCCCAGTCGTCCGGCTTGGAGTAGTTGGGGATGACCATGCCGTTTGTGACAATCACACGCGGAGCATCCTTATGGCTGGGGAAAAGGCCCAGCGGGTGGCCGGAGTACATTACCAGCGTCTGCTCGTCGGTCATTGTGGCAAGGTATTGCAAAACCAGCCTGTACTGTGCCCAGTTCTGGAAAATGGCACCGTTGCCGCCATAGATTATGAGTTCGTGAGGATGCTGGGCCACTCTTTCGTCCAGATTATTCTGAATCATTGCCATTATGGCAGCCGCCTGCTTTGACTTGGCAGGGTACTCCTCAATTGGCCTTGCATATATTTTATAGGAAGGCCTGTAGCGGTACATGTAAATGCGGCCGTAGTCTTCCAGTTCCTTTGCAAACTCCGGCGCCAGCTGTGCGTGAAGTGCCTCAGGGAAGTACCTGAGGGCGTTTTTCAGTGACAGCACCTTCTCCTCCGGCTTGAGAATATCCTTCCGTTTTGGCGCATGATTTATCTCCTTGTCATAAGGTTTGGCCTCCGGCAGCGTCGCCGGAATGCCAGCAAGAATCTCTTCTTGAAAGGTCATATCAGTGTTTTAGTTTTAGTCTTTAAAGTTAGCAATTCTTTGTGAGATTGCAAAAGTTTCGTTAACTTTGAATCCCATTAAAACTAGAACAATGACACCAATCATCGAATGTGTTCCCAATTATAGCGAAGGCCGTGACATGGCCGTGATTGACGCTATCGTAGGAGCAATCAAGAGTGTAGAAGGAATTAAAGTACTGGATGTGGATCCGGGAGAGGCAACCAACAGAACTGTAGTTACTTTTGTGGGTGCACCGGAACCTGTGCTTGAGGCTGCGTTCCAGGGCGCAAAGAAGGCGCAGGAACTCATTGACATGAGGCAGCACCACGGTGCCCACCCGCGCAGCGGCGCCACTGACGTTCTCCCTCTCATTCCAGTTGCTGGTATTACTCTGGAGGAATGTGCAAAACTTGCAAAATGCCTTGCAGAACGCCTCTGGAAAGAGCTTGGCATCCCTTGCTACCTATATGAAGCGGCAGCTCAGACTCCAGAAAGAAAGAACCTTGCAGTATGCCGTGAAGGCGAATACGAGGCCCTTCCCAAGAAGATGGAAGACCCCGCCAAGAAGCCTGACTTCGGCGGCGCCTGGAACGAAGTCGCAGCCAAGGCGGGTGCAACCAACGTAGGAGCCCGTAACTTCCTTGTAGCCGTAAACTTCAACCTCAATACCACCAGCACGCGCCGCGCCATGGCCGTTGCCTTCGATGTCCGTGAAAAAGGCCGCAAAGCCCGCGAAGGAGGGTC
>JAILJO010000110.1 GCA_024694675.1 Bacteroidales bacterium
CTGGGCGGCATCACTGCGCTCACGGCAAACTGTAAGGATATTTACAGGGTGGAGCGGGTGAGGCCGGTGGGGGCATCGTCTGAGCAGGTGAGTGCCGTGGAGAAGTATGGGGCAATGGCCCTGATTGACGGGGATTACCAGACCTACTATCATTCCCCGTGGCGGATGGAGAAGTGGAGCGGGGGAGCGGGAACGGTGTTTCCCATAGAGATAGAGTTTGCCTTTGACGGGACCAGGCGGGTGACGCAGATGAGCCTCATGCACCGCGGGGTGTCGGATTCCAAGACAGGGGAGTTCACTCCCGGGACGCACAGGCGGGGCCAGGTGGGGCGTTTCAGGGTGTATGGGAGGAGCGTGGGGGAATCGGCCTATACCCTTGTGGGGGACTTCGACCTTGGATACAGGGGCGAATACCAGACGGTGAACTTCGCCCTTCCGGTGAACAGAGCTGTTTCCATAAAGATAGAGATCCTGGACGGTGACCCCTTCCATGAGGCCGATAAACCCAACATCGCCATCGCCGAGGTGGAATTCTCTGACAGCGGTATGTACGATGTCACCGCCGGCGCTGAAAGCCTCTTTACGGACGCTTCCTGCTCTGAGTTGAAACCGGACCTGTCCTGGGACGATGTGGCTGGCAAAATCCCCTCGCTTCCGTACCTCGCCCTCAATGTGGCCATGCCGCTTCTGATGGGCACCTACCCGGAAAAGGAGAAGGAGTTCCGCATCCATTCCTACGAGGCCTATTCCAACAATCGCCTGGCCAAAGACCTGGTCACTCAGCCATATTCCATGCTGGACAATCCCACCGGCATCGAAGTCAGGGAAGGGGAGACCCTCCTCATAGGGGTGGACGATGTCCCTCCGGGCCAGACCGTCGCCGTGGCCGTGTATGGTGACGATCCTTCCGGCAACCACCCCAACTTCGGCGGGAAATCCCTCAACTACGAGGGCGCGGACCAGTGGATATGCCTCCAGAAGGGCATCAACCAGGTGCACGTCACCGCCTCCGGGATGCTGTACGTGATGAATACGGCCCGGGCCCTTTCCGCGGGGTCCCGGCCTGTCAAAGTGCACGTTTTCCCGGGCTTCGGCAAAGTCCAGGGCTACTATGACTACCGCCGCCATACTGACGATGACTTTGCCCGGATGGTAGACGCCTGCACATACAAGTACTTCACTGTCAAGGGAGAGAAGTGCATCTTCCTCTTCCATAAGGAAATGATCCGGCTCGCAAAGCTCAGGGCCATAAGCGGCAGCCTCAGCGTTTGGGACGATATAGTCAAGAGCCAGCACCGCCTCATGGGCCTTGACCGGCATCCGGAGTTCAACAACCACATGCTTGTCATGACCGGCAAGATAAAGACCGATGCTTTCATGGACGCCAGCCACAGGCGTATCCGCGTAGGCCCGCTTCTCCATTTCGCAAGCCGCGAAGCCATGCTGTCGGAGGCGGCAGCCATCTCTCACGAGCTGGGCCACATAAACCAGGAAGCCATAAGCTGGCGCTCTACCAACGAAAGCTCCAATGAGCTGTTTGTCAACGTCTACATGAACCCTGTGCGGAACTCCGACGGCCGGCCGCTATCATTTCTTGCCCAGAGCTATGCCTCCGGCAAGGCCTGGCCCCAGCTTGGTAACGATAAGGCATATCAGGGCGAAGACAACGCCCTTCACATGAGGATGAACTGGCAGCTCTGGTGCTATTTCCACGAGTGTGGCGTGAAGTCTGACTTCTTCCCCAGCCTTTTCGAATACTTCCGCAGCGGCCATCAGCTGCCCAACCAGATTGGCTCCTGGTATGGCCGCACGGAAGACCCCGGCCTTGCCCAGCTGGAGTATTACGAAGCCTGCTGCAATGTCTCCGGCCTTGACCTCACGGACTTTTTCGACGCCTGGGGCTTCTTCCGCCCCGTCGATTATGACTATAAGCAGTATGTAACCGTCAGATACAAAGTCACGGAGGAAATGATTGACGCGTCCAAGGCCCGCGTCGCCGCCATGAACCTCCCCAAGGCCCCGCCCATCCAGTACCTGGAAGACCGTGACTCCGACCGCCAGAAGAAATACTCAGACATGGGCCACATCTCCCTGTTCAAAAATAAGGCAAAGATTGACCACCCTGTCAGCGCTTCTATCACCGGCCGTAACATTACCATCCCTCTCTGCAGCAACGTCGTCGCCATCGAACTCCGCCGCGGTGCCGCCCCCGACGGTGAACTCCTCTATTTCAGCAACCTGGCCCAATTTACCTTCCCCGTAGACCTCTCCCTCGTCACCCTCTGGGCAGTCCAGTCCGACGGCGCCAGGATAAGAGTGCAGTAGTTTAAAGAGTCACGGCAATTAACTCGTTCCCTAATCTGTGAAGGGAATCTTCTATCCTGCGGGCTTGAGCTTTACGAGGTTTTGAAATACCGTTGGCATAGTGCCAAAGTTGCTTTTGGTTTATACCTGTAATCCTTTCCAGCCCGGCCTTTGTAAAGATCCCGTTGTATATTGACAATAAGCTCTTGACATCCATCTTGAATTCTATGGAATAATCTCCGGTAAGTTCTACAGGCACATCGCAACCCAATTGTTTACATGTCTCGATAAACACTTGAATTGCCTCTGCTAAGTTATCTTTGATTTCTGAAATGGAATTGCCAGTCGCGACAACGCCGTCGATTCCTTCTATATAAGCAGAGTAGTTATGCTCCGTGCTC
Organism: Bacteroidales bacterium; assembly: GCA_024694675.1. Lineage (GTDB taxonomy): Bacteria > Bacteroidota > Bacteroidia > Bacteroidales > UBA932 > Cryptobacteroides. The sequence goes on from JAILJO010000110.1 coordinate 2,706, forward strand.
TCAATAATTGCCTTCAGTGTATTCATGATTTTGCTGCTTGTTTTAGTCCTGCTTCACGTAAAATGGATTGCAAAGTGCCTTCTGCTAAGTCATCGTTCGCTTTTCCTGCTTATCGTCCACGAGTTCCTATGTATTGCCATCCATTAGATTCCAACAATCAATCCCTCCTTGCAAAGATAACTATAATTCTACTATTTGCAAATAAAAATAGTAAAATGGTTACGAATAGTGCGTTCGTTAATCAATTGATACATTGATTTTGAGAAAATCGTCAAGAGCGCCTTGACGAATTTGGACGTATAAATTTTTGTTCCATAATAATATAGTTTTGGAACAACAAAAGTATGGCAAAAGATTCTGAAAAATCGGTGGATTCGTATAAATCTGAAGAAATAATCTGAATCATCTTCTGATACTACACCAAGGTCTGCAGACAAAATCCAAAAAGTAGAAAATAAAACAAAGTTTTAGTTG
>JAILJO010000002.1 GCA_024694675.1 Bacteroidales bacterium
AGGTTCATGTCTATGAGCTGGGTGGTAAGATAGAGGTTACGCTCTATATTGGAGGCGTCAACCACGTTTATGACAACGTCCGGAAGCGTCTCTATGAGGTTTTTCCTCACGTAAAGCTCTTCCGGGGAATATGCGCTCAGGGAATAGGTTCCCGGCAGGTCCACAAGGGTAATCTTGTAGCCGCCGTGCTCGAAATGACCCTCCTTCGCATCCACGGTTACGCCGGAGTAGTTACCAACGTGCTCGTGGCTGCCGGAGGCTATGTTGAAAAGGGATGTCTTTCCGCAGTTTGGGTTACCCACCAGGGCCACGCGGATAACGTGGCCACGCTCTTCCGCCACATGGGCGAGAGCCCTGTCCAGGCGCTCCTTATCTTCCATATCTCCGGGAAGCGCCTGGAGGTGCTCATCGGAAACCAGGGCTTCCCTGGCTTCCTCTTCCGTAACAACATCTATAAGTTTTGCCTCTTCCCGGCGGAGAGAAACCTTATATCCTATTATTTCATATTCGATGGGGTCCTTGAGCGGAGCGTTAAGTACAACCCTAACCTCTTTCCCATGGATAAAACCCATCTCTATCAGGCGTTTACGGAAACTGCCATGGCCATGCACACGCACAATAACCGCCTTTTCGCCAGTCTTGAGTTCCGATAGTATCATTTCTGTCTGTCTTTGCGACTGCAAAGTTAAGGGATTGACCCTCCCGAGTCAATCCCTATAAGTTGGTATTTAAGCGTAAGCCTAATACTTCATCCCCAGATTCTTCATGATGAAGGAGTAGATATCGGCCTGCTCTTCAAGAACCTTGGCCAGGGGTTTGCCACCGCCGTGGCCGGCCTTGGAGTCAATGCGGATGAGCTGTGGCTTGTCACCGGCGTTGCACTCCTGGAGGGTTGCCGCGAACTTGAAGGAGTGAGCGGGGACCACGCGGTCGTCATGATCGGCAGTGGTGACCAGTGTGGCAGGATACTTGGTGCCGGGCTTAAGGTTGTGGAGCGGGGAGTAACCATAGAGGTACTTGAACATTTCCTCGGAGTCTTCCGACGTGCCGTAATCCGGGGCCCAGTTCCAGCCGATGGTGAACTTGTGGTAGCGGAGCATGTCCATGACACCCACCCTTGGAATGGCCACGGCATAGAGTTCCGGCCTCTGGGTCATGCAGGCGCCGACAAGGAGACCGCCGTTGGAGCCGCCCACAATGGCAAGCTTCTCTGACGATGTGTACCCGTTCGCAATCAGCCATTCGGCCGCGCCGATGAAATCGTCAAATACATTCTGCTTCTGCATCTTTGTGCCGGCAAGGTGCCAGGCCTCGCCGTACTCGCTGCCGCCACGGAGATTGACCTGGGCGTAGACGCCGCCGTGCTCGAACCACGGAACCATGGTTGCAGAGAAGGATGGAGGCAGGGAGATGTTGAATCCGCCGTATCCGTAGAGGTATACGGGGTTGCTGCCGTCAAGTTTGATATCCTTCTTGTGGGTGATAAACATGGGGATCATGGTGCCGTCCTTTGACGGGAAGAACACCTGTTCTGACTCCATGTCCGAGAGATCGAAAGCGGTCTGGGGCTGCTTGTAGACGGTGCTTTCGCCGGTTTCTATGTTCCAGTGGTAAACCGTTCCGGGAGTTGTGAATGATGCATATGAGTAGTAGCACCAGGGCTCGCCTTTACGGCAGTTGAAACCTGCGCTGCCGACGCCGGGAAGATGGATTTCTTCAAGGCGTGTTCCTTCAAGATTATAAAGGTACGCGTGTGTTGATGCGTCCTTGCTATAGGAGGCAATGATGAGGTCCATGATGAAGGAAACGTCTTCAAGGACGCAGTCGCCTTCCGGAATGACGTCTTTCCATACCTTGGGGTTCTTGATGTCCGTCACAACCAGTTTGTTCATGGGGGCGTCGAGGTTGGTGAAGAGGTAAATCTTGTCACCGTCCGTTTCCGCCGTGGTGCAGGCGTTCTTCATGTCGCGGGTAATCTGGACCCACTTGGCGCCGGGTTTACGGAGATCCATCACATAGAGGTTGTTGCCGACGTCCGCACCATCCTCATACAGGAAGGCCATTGTTTCCTCGTCGTTGATGCTCACCTGGTAGAACCTAAGCGGTTCTGCAGGATTGCTGAAGAAAAGCTGGTCTTCGGACTGAGGTGTTCCAACCTTATGATAGTAAATCTTGTGGACTTCGTTCTTGCCGCTGAACTCATGGCCGTCGCCTTCCGGGGCGTCATAAGCGCTGTAGTAGAAGCCGTCACCGCGCCAGGAAGCGCCGGTGAACTTGGCCCAGACAATGTGGTCCTCCAGGAGTTCACGGGTGTTGGCGTCCATGACGTAGATCTCTTCCCAGTCGCTTCCGCTGCGGGAAATGGTGTACGCAGCATATTTGCCGTCGTTGGAGAAATACACGCCCTTGAGAGCTACGGTGCCGTCATCGCTGAGGGTGTTGGGGTCAAGGAACACGTGAGGTTCTGCGTCCGGAGAATCCATTTCATAGAGGACGCTCTGGTTCTGCAGGCCGTTATTACGGTAATAGTACCACTTGCCGTTCTTGCGGCGGCCGGGCACACCCACTTTTTCATAATTTGAGACCTCTGTGAGCCTCTGGAGCAGCTTCGCGCGGAACGGAATCTTCTTCAGATAGGCGTTCGTTACCTTGTTCTGGGCTTCCACCCATGCGGCGGTCTCGTCCGAAGCATCGTCCTCCAGCCAGCGGTACGGGTCCGCGACCTCGGTGCCGAAATAATTGTCTACAGTGTTGTCTTTGCGCGTCACGGGAGTTTTGGGAGCGCAGGCGTCAATTAAAATTGCAGCCACAAGGAAAGGAATTATGTGTTTCATAGCTTATTTCTCCGGCTTCATGTGGGGGAGGCGGCGGTTCCAGAGGTAGGGGTTCATCTTGTGCCATTCCTCTACGGGAGGGATGATGCCAAGCTTGATGATGGTTTCCCTCATTTCCACAAGGTGGTTGTAGGAGGCCTTGAGGTCTGCCATTTCTTCCTTGTTGCCTTCCGGCATATAGTAATGGATGCCGGTTGCGTCCATGTAAGTAGGCATGGCCATGAAGACATGGCTGTACTCATGTGTGTCTACATATGTTCCGGAGGGCCAGGGGAACGGGGCTCCGCCCTTGATTGCACCCTCGATGGCCTTTACGGAAAGGTATGCAGGACTCTGGATGGAGCTGCGGCCGCGGAGTTTGATAATCTGGGCGCCGCCCTGGATGGTCTCCTGCTTGATTGCCTCCATGCGCTCCTTGGAAAGCCCCATGCTGGCGATTGGAGTGCCGCAGATGGTTGCCTGTGACATGAAAACTGCCATGGACTCACCGTGACCGCCATAGGTGTATGCGTTCTCCACGTCAGACTGCCTTACGCCGAATTCCTTTGCCAGGTTCGTCTGAAGACGGGTACTGTCAAGGGCCGCAAGCGAAGAAACGCGGCAGGGCCTGAGACCAGAGTGGATGAGGACGGTAAGGGCCGTGACATCAGCAGGGTTGAAGATGATGAACACGTGCTTTACCTCAGGGCAGTACTTGCGGATGTTGTCACCCAGGTTTGCTGCGATTTCGCAGTTGCCTTTGAGAAGGTCTTCACGGGTCATGCCCTCCTTACGGGGTGCACCGCCGGAAGAAATGATGTACTTGGCACCGGTGAAGGCTTCTTTGGGGTCCGTCGTGGCGGTGAAGCGCATGCGCGGGAATGCGCTGTGCTGCATTTCCAGGAGGACACCGTTGTTACCGGGCTCATAAACATCGTAAAGGCAGATATTTGGGGTGAGGCGCAGGATGGCAGCGATTGCCGCCATGTTTGAACCGATCATACCGGCTGCGCCGACTATCACAAGTTTTTCGTCAGTAAGAAAATCCATATAATTCTTCCATTTAATTAGAGCATGCAAATATACGATTTTTAGAGGAAAGATTTGTTGCAAACACAAAAAAATAGCTATATTTGCACCGTATTTTTTAACCAAGGACATGGAGCCTCCCAGTCAGGTCATATCTAATCAATTAGCGGGCGTCGGATCAGACGACCCTCTGTCGCGATTACGTATAAAAACCAACTGCAACCCGTTGCCTCAGGGCATACGGGCGGCTTCCTCTGTATGGTTTAACTTAAACGCTTAATGGCACTTTACTTAAAGAAGAAACTTGAAAACGAAGCCACAATCGCAGTGTGGCAGATTACGGAATCCGAAGCGGAGCTCCGCGAGCTCAGCGCCACCCCCACGGACGAACTGGAGGAAATATCGTTCATCCAGAGCGAATCCCAGCGCAAGCAGCGTCTTGCGGTGAGGGCCCTTCTGAACACCCTGTTCGATGAAAAGGTATATCTCAGCCACCACGACAACGGCAAGCCTTACCTTGAGAACAACCCCGTAAACATATCAATCACCCATACGGAAAAATACGTCGCAGTAATCCTTCACGACGAGGAAGACTGCGGCATTGACGTGGAATCCCTGGACAGGGACTTCTCCGCCGTTGAAAAGAAAGCCCTCTCGGAGGACGAAATCGACGATCTGGAGGAAGACAAGAGGAACGAGCAGTTGGCCATCTACTGGTGCGCCAAGGAAGCCATCTTCAAACTCCTGAGCCGTTACAGCGTGGATTTTGCAGAGCAGATAGAAATAGAGCGATTCCGCCCCCGCGGTGAAGGCGAGCTGGAAGCCACCTTCGTAGACAAGGACGGTGACGAGGACGAGTTCGACCTCGAGTACATGACCTTCGACCGCCACGTTCTTGTGTGGGTAGTGGGCGAATAGCCCTTTTTGGAAAATATCCAAATTAACATATCTGTTATAACCCTGTTAATCAGCGAATTAACAGGGTATTTAATGTTTTGTTAATAACTTATTTTCCTAAATGGATTTTCTTGTTTTATCTTTGCTCTCCGGAACCACAGACTTCCGGAAAATAACAACGGACATAAACCTATGGGAAAGCCGGCGAAAAGCCGGTGATACCATCAACGCCCTATAACGATTTTATTATGGTAAAACGTGTACTAAAACGCGACGGACGCCACGTCGACTTTAACAACCAGAAGATTGTCGCCGCCATCCTGAAGGCAATGGATGTGACCCCCATCGGCGAAGACATTGTGCTTGCAGCACAGATTGCCCACAATATCTCCACCCTTCCCAAGGAAGAGATGAGCGTGGAGGAAATCCAGGACGTAGTAGAGAACGAGCTCATGAACAGCCCCCGCAAGGAGGTTGCCAAGGAGTATATCCGTTACCGCAACAAGCGTAACCTGGCCCGTAAGGCAAAGAGCAACGAGATATTCCAGACCATCATCGACGCCCAGGTGAACGATATCACCCGCGAGAACGCCAACATGAACGCAGATACCCCTGCGGGCATGATGATGAAATTCGCCTCCGAGGCCACCAAGAGCTACGTGGATGAGAACCTCCTTTCGGACCCCGTCCGCGAGGCCGTTCACGGAAACTACATCCACATCCACGACAAGGACTACTATCCTACCAAGTCCCTCACCTGCATCCAGCACCCTCTGGACCTCATCCTTGAGCACGGCCTCAAGGCCGGCCACGGCGAGTCCCGTCCCGCAAAGCGCATCGAGACCGCTTCCGTCCTTGCCTGCATCTCCATGGAGACCGTCCAGAACGAGATGCACGGCGGCCAGGCCATCCCCGCCTTCGACTTCTATCTCGCTCCCTTCGTGCGCAAGACTTACGAAGAGGAAATCGACCAGATAAGCCAGATGGAGAACCAGGACTACTCAGACCTCAAACCCGCCAAGATCGACGACTACATCAAGCACGACCTTGTAGGACTTCAGGGCAAGGAAAGGGCAAAGCAGCACGCCATCAACCAGACCGTGAGCCGCGTACACCAGGCCATGGAGGCGTTCGTGCACAACATGAACACCATCCACAGCCGCGGCGGCAACCAGGT
>JAILJO010000053.1 GCA_024694675.1 Bacteroidales bacterium
TATTGGCCCTGGCCGTGGGCTGCGGCGAAAAGCCGGAGCAGCCGGTTCCGAAACCGGAGACAGTTCCGGCCGTGCCGCAGAACCTGAAACTGCACAGCGCCACTGAGACGTCCCTGACGTTCCAGTGGAGTGCTGTTGAAGGCGCCACAGGCTATGGCTGGAAGCTGTCATTGAACGGTGAAGAGGTCAAGAACGGCACTGCATCGGGCCGTAACGTGGTTGTGGACGGGCTGAACCCCGGAACCACGTACGGTTTTTGCGTCTGCGCCAAAGGTGCTGCAGGCAATTCCGACTATTGCGCTGTCATTGACGCCAAGACGGAAGGGACTGTTCCCACGCCGCCGGATCCATCGGCAAAGACACAGTGCGTGGATGCGCCAATCGTCATAGAGTATGCTTCCGTGCCCACGCTCGGCAGTTCCGGCCTCATCAAGGTCCTGAACTCCGGCGGCAAGGAGGTGGACCGCATTGACATGGCCGATATCGCCACCGTAGACATCCTTGATGACGGGACCATGGTTCCTAAAGGTGCTGACGCGGATAACGGGAAGATTGCCATCGGCAACGACTACAAGTTCAACACCTTCATGGATGCGCTGCACAGTAACCAGTATCGTCCCGTACATTATACGCCGGTGCGCGTGAACGGGAAAAAGCTGGAGATAAAGCTTCACAACGAGGCCCTGTCCTTCGGGGAAACCTATACCGTGAAGGTGGACGCTTCCGTGACCGGACTTGTTACGGAGGACGTTACCTTTACCACCAAGGCACGGCCGGCTTCATCGTCCTTGATTAAGGTTGCCGCCGATGGTTCCGGGGACTTCTGCACCCTGCAGGGCGCCCTCAGCTATGTCAGTGCCAACGTCGGAAAGGACAATGCCGTGACAATTGAAATGGCCGCAGGCACTTACAGGGAGATGCTTTTCCTGCGTAACAAGAACAAGGTTACCATCAAGGGTGTTTCCCGTGAGAGTACTGTCATTGCCTATCCCAACAACGACTCCTATGAGACCGGTTCAGGCGCTTCTGTGAGTTCCAAACCTTCTGTTGGAAGTTCAATCGGCAAGTCCGGCGGAAGGTGTCTGTTCCTGGTGGAAAGCTGCGACGACCTTGTTCTGGAGGATCTTACAATAGAGAACACATACTCCATTCCTTCCCACAAAGGACAGGCGGAGGCGCTCTATTTCAACTCCGCCCATAAGATGACAATCAAAAGTTGCGCACTCATTTCCTGGCAGGATACTTTCCTCACCAAAGGCAAGGTATGGGTTTACAAGACCCTTATTGCAGGTCACTGTGACTATATCTGGGGATATCCTGAGGCATGCCTCTTCGAGGAGTGTGAGATCCGTTCCCGCGCTGCGGGATACATTGTCCAGGCACGAATAGAGTCTGCTGCACATGCTGGCTTCGTGTTCCTGAACTGCAATCTGACAGGGGAGAGCGGTGTTTCCAACGGCTCCATGTACCTGGCCCGCTCCGCCGGCGACACCACCAAATATGACAACGTGGTGTTCGTGAACTGCACCATGGGCCATGTGATTGCCCCTGCCGGCTGGCACACGTCCAAGGCTCCCAATCCGTCCACTCCCACCGCCACCTCCGGCTGGCGTGAGTACGGCTCCGTGAAGCCCGACGGCACCTCCGCCTCCGGCTCCCGCAACGCCTACGGCAAGGTCCTCACCGCCTCCGAATCCGCCCCCTACTCCTCCAAAGCGGCTGTACTGGGCTGGTAACACTTGTCCCACTGGTATTTACTGCAGGTACCGGTCCAAAGTCTGGACCGGTACTTGCATTTTTCTACGGGAAGACTACCGGAATCACGTAAATCATACGGATGGGGTGGCCGTCCATCATGGCGGGCTTCCACTTGGGGGCGCTGCTGACAATGCGTACGGCCTCTGCGTTAAGCTGAGGGTTTACGCCCTTGTGGACAAGGACTTCCTGGACGCCGCCTTTGCGGCCAACCACGAACTTGATGTAAACTGTGCCGCCGGTACAGCCTTCAGGTGTCTTGACCCGGGCCTGGACCCATTCGCAGAAGGCTGTTTCAGCATCTTCCCCGGACCGGCCCTTGAAGGATGGTTTACGGTCAAGGCGTTCCATGTAGGGGAGGTTGTGGTCAGGACCGTCAGACTTGGCAAGGAGGCGGCCGTCCTTCATCTCCAGCGTGCTTTTATCGTAAACAGTAAACCGTCCCAGGACTGTGAGGGTATCGCCTTTAACAATATCCATCTGCTTGAAGTTCCAGTCCTTGTGCTCCGGATGCATGAGGCCGTAGACCAGAAGGGTGCCGGTGTTGTCCTCCAGGAAGAAACTCCCGCTCACGGTACTCCGCACCTTGGTCACCACGCCCTTAACCACATAGCTTGTAGTGTCAGAAGATGACAGTTTAAGAAACTCTTTAACAGTAAGCTGCCGCGGCTGACCCAGCGCCACCGGTCCGGCAAGAAGAAGAATGAGAAGCAGTTTTTTCATGCTTCAAATATAGCAATTATTCGGTGAAAAACTGTATCTTTGAATTATGAAGAAATTCCTGCCCATAATCTTGCTGTGTCTT
>JAILJO010000118.1 GCA_024694675.1 Bacteroidales bacterium
ATAGTAGGCTTGCCGAATGTCGGCAAGTCTACTTTATTTAATTGCATTAGTTCTGGAAAGGCGCAGAGCGCAAACTTTCCTTTCTGCACAATAGATCCCAACGTGGGCTCCACAAATGTGCCGGACAAGCGCCTGGAGGTCCTTTCGGAGATTTGCCAGCCCAAGCGAACCATTCCCGCCACGGTGGAAATTGTGGACATTGCAGGCCTTGTAAAAGGCGCCTCCAAGGGAGAGGGCCTGGGCAACCAGTTCCTTGCCAACATCCGCGAGACGGACGCCATCCTGCATGTCCTGCGCTGCTTTGACGACGGGAACATCGTCCATGTTGACGGAACGGTGGACCCGGTGCGCGACAAGGAGGTGGTGGACACGGAGCTCCAGATCAAGGACCTTGAGACGGTGGAAAACCGTATCAAGAAGGTTGAGAAAATGGCAACGACCGGTGGCGACAAGGAGGCCAAAAAGCTTCTGAGCCTGCTACAACGTTACCGTGAGGTGCTTCTCCAGGGCCGTAACTGCCGCGAGGTGGTTCCGGAAAACCCTGAGGAGGAGCAGATGGCTAAGGACCTTTACCTTCTCACCAACAAGCGCGTCATGTACGTGTGCAACGTGGACGAGGCATCGGCCGCCACCGGCAATGCCTATGTGGACGCCGTTCGCAAAGCCGTCGAGGGAGAGCAGGCGGAAATCCTTGTTATCGCTGCCAAAACGGAGGCCGAGATTGCAGAGATAGAGGAGTACGAAGACCGTCAGATGTTCCTGGAGGAAATGGGTCTGGAGGAGTCCGGCGTGGTCCGCCTCATCCAGAGCGCATACCGCCTCTTGGGTCTTCGCACCTTCTTCACCGCCGGAGCGGACGAATGCCGCGCCTGGACCATTGTGGCCGGGGACAAAGCCCCCCGCGCCGCCGGTGTCATCCACACGGACTTCGAACGCGGCTTCATCCGCGCGGAAGTCATCAAGTACGAAGACTTCGTCCACTACAAGACCGAAGCCGCCGTCCGCGCCGCCGGCAAAATGGCCGTCGAAGGCAAAGACTACGTTGTCCAGGACGGCGACATCATGCACTTCCTCTTCAACGTCTAGTGACGCAGGTCCCCCCAATTTTTCCGGACCTGCGCCATTTTCTATGTCATTCCGGGCTTGACCCGGAATCTTTAACTACTAGCGGAAATAGGCGTCAACCCAGGCGGGGGTGACTTCGGCAAAGCCGGGGGCGGGGGCAACGGATGGGTTGCGGGAGAGGATGGCGCGGGCATCTTCGTAGACGTTGAAACCAACATTTATCATGTTCATGGCGCCATTGAGGGGGAATGCCATCACAAGGTCGTGGTCTGCGCCTTCAAGGCGGAGGAACTTGAGGGGCGCGTCTGCGGCTTCCGGGTTCTTTGCGGCAAGTTCATGGCGGGTCACCCATTTGCAGACTTCCATCACAGTGTCTTCAAGGCCGGCATCAGAGATGCAGACCTTTTCTATAAGTTCCCCGGCTTCACGTACGCGGCGCAGGGTGTATCCCGGAAGGTCGTTCACGGCCTCCAAAACACCTGCGGGCATCTCAAACCCGTCAGGAAGCAGCCAGACCATGAGTTTTGCGGCGGGATCGTGGTACAGCGTATTGTACTTAAGAAGGTTCCGCGTGCCGCAGTAGGGGCATTCCGCCACGAATAAAGAGCCGTCTCTGACCCGCTCCTTGAGCTGCGGATCAGAGGCGACGTTTATGCTTTGATATGCGGTGGCCTCAAAGGAGGAGCCGCATTTTGAACAGCTTACTTGCATTAAAGCTTACGGGCGCCGTCGCTTATGACAACGTCGTAGATCTTGGGGGCGTGGCCGAACTTGGCCGTGAACTGCTCCTTGGCGGCGGCGATGAAGCCGTCGTAGAGCTCTTCTTTAACCAGGTTGATGGTGCAGCCGCCAAAGCCGCCGCCCATGACGCGGGAGCCGGTGACCTCCATCTTGCGGGCCAGTTTGTTCAGGAAATCCAGCTCTTCGCAGGACACCTCGTACAGGCGGCTCAGGCCGAAGTGCGTCTGGTACATCATTTCGCCGACGGTCTCGTAGTCGTCCCTTTCAAGGGCGTCGCAGACGTCAAGAACCCTCTGAACCTCACCAATCACATACTCTGCGCGGAGGAAGTCTTCCTGGGGGATTTCTTCGCGGACCTCGTCCAGCCAGAGGCGCTTGGCGTCTGAAAGGAATTCAACCTCAGGGTGGTTCTTGCGGATTGCAGCGGCTGCGTTCTCGCAGGAGGCGCGGCGCTTGTTGTACGCGCTGGAGGCCAGCTCATGCTTTACGCAGGAGTCAATGAGAACCAGCTTGTAGCCCTTGGGGTGGAAGGGGAAATACTTATATTCCAGGGTTTTGCAGTTGAGGCGGATCAATGCGCCCTCCTTGCCGAAGACCGATGCGAACTGGTCCATGATGCCGCATTTGACACCACAGTAGTTGTGCTCCGTGCTCTGGCCGATTTTCGCCAGTTCGAACTTGTCGATTCCGTTGCCGAAGATATCGTTCAGGGCAAAGGCGAAGCAGCTTTCCAGGGCTGCGGAGGAGCTGAGGCCGGCGCCAAGGGGAACGTCCCCGGCGAACACGGTGTTGAAGCCTTCAACCTTGCCGCCGCGCTTGATGGTCTCGCGGCAGACGCCGAAGATGTAGCGTGCCCAGGCCTTTTCCGGAACGTCCTTTTCCTCCAGGCCAAACTCGCAAAGCTCGTTGTAGTCCAGCGAGAAAGCCTTTACCTTAGACGTGCCGTTAAGCTTGATTGCGGCCATGATTCCGCAGTCGATGGCGCCGGGGAAGACGTAGCCGCCGTTATAGTCAGTGTGCTCGCCGATCAGGTTGATACGGCCGGCCGATGCATAAAGGACACCTTCCTCTCCGAAAAGAGCCTTGAATTTTTCCTGGATTTTCTGTTTCATATTACGTGTTATTAGTTTTCATTCTTACAAATATAGCAATTTTTTCACGTCCAGCCAAACCGGGCAGTGGTCCGACACGCCGCCCAGGTACCGCGGCCCGGAGTAGGTCCTGAGTGGCTTCTGGCCGGAGCCATCGTCCTTCAGCAAAAACGGCACCCGGAGTATGCTCATGCGGGATTCCGAGAAGGAATCGGACACGAAGAAAAGGTCGATGAGTTCCCATCGTCCATCGTACTTGATGGTGCCTTCTCCTCTACGGTGGAAGGGTAGCGCCAGGTTCACCAGCGGCAGACGGGAATACGCCGGGGCGTCCGGGGTGTCGTTGAAATCCCCCATGGCCACAACCCTCTCAAGGCCGATGTTCCTGAGCGAATCGGCCAGAAACGCCAACCGCTCCACCGCCATCAGCCTCCGCGCCTCCGATTCCGCCCCGCCGTACTTTGACGGATGGTGGTTCACAAGCACCGCAATGTCCCCGCCCGGGCCCGCAAAATGTGCCGTCAGGATGTCCCTGGTGGCCAGGATGGAGGAATCGGCCCCATAAATGTGGCAGGGTTTTGCGGACAGAAGTTTCAACCGGGACCGCCTGTAGAGCAGGGCCACGTCAATGCCGCGCGGATCTGGGGAATCGTAATGGACGATGGTGTAGTCCGTCTTCCGCAGCGCAGTCCCCTGCAGAAGCCTCCGGAGCACAAACCCGTTCTCCACCTCCGCAAAACCGACAATGTCCGGAAGGCCGCCCATCTCCCCTCCGGCCCACAGGATGGTCTTCGCCACCGCGTTGCACTTTGCGTTGAACCGTTTCCTCGTCCACCGCTTGGGCCCCCGGGAGGAGAATTCCGCATCGGAGACGCTTGTGGAGTCGTTCCGGTAGTCGAAAAAGTTCTCCAGGTTCCAGAACATGACCCTCTCCTGCGCCGCCGCTACGGAGCATCCGAACAACAAAAATAATAGCACCCATCTTTTCATGACAGGTGCTAAGATAATGCATTTTTGCTTTAGGATGGCGCAGGTCCGGAAAAATTTGGGGGACCTGCGTCACCGGGAGAGCGGGGAGGACTCAGAAGGACATTTCGAAGACGGGGCCGAGGTACCAGGAGTCTTTCTGGCCGGAGGGGGCGAACCAGGTGCCGCCAAGGAAGGAGAAGGAGAGACCTACGGTGGCGTCAGCGGCGACAATGACCAGATAGCCGATGTCCGCGGCGAAGTCCAGGCCGGCGCTCCAAAGGTTGCCGTCCTTGAAGCCGGTAAGGTCGAAGTGCGGGGTGAGGACGAAATTGCGGATGTAGGTAACGGGCATCAGGGACAGGTCTCCGCGTATGCAGAAAGGCATGGCGTAGTCTGCCGTTACCCTCCACTGGGTGGGGTTGGAGGCGGCTATGGTTGATGCCACGCTTCCTTTAAAGCCGCGCGGCAGGGTGTTCAGCGTGTTGTCTACGAAGGTGGATTCTCCCCTTTGCTGCTGGGCCATGGCCGTTACTTTGAGGCCGTGGGTCTGGTAGAGACCGGGCAGGTAGCCGTACATATACTCATATGTAGAGGACGTGAACACATCAGAGAGCCCGGGGCGGATTAAACCGCCAACTTCCGCACCTATTCCAAGTTTGGGATAAACCCTGTTCTGGGGCCTTGGCAGCATGAAATAACCGCGAACCGAGGCCGATGCGCTGTGCAGGAAAACACTGCTTCCCTCCTTTCCGAACCCGGCGAACGCGTAGTGCGCCGGAAGCTCTTCGAAGGCGCCGGCGGGGGCGTTGTAATAAGCCGGAGCCGTGGTGTAGATATTATTGGAAACGGTGTATCTGACCTGCGGGGTGAAGCCGTAGAGGAGGCCGCCTTTACTGAAGGATAAGGGCACATAGGCCTTTAAGGATGCCACAAATGACGGGACGTCGCGGAGATGGCCCGATGTCCCTATGGAGGCGTTGCCCCAGGCATCGTACCGGACAAACTGATACTGTCTTGCGGCGTTGTCTCCAATGTCCAGGGAGGCCTCAAAAACGGGGAAGAGGCCCGCATAGGTGAGCTTTCCGTGGAAGGAGTTGCGCCAGGCCTTGTCGCGGTCCGGGTCCGGATGGAGGCTGTAGCCGGCATAGCCGTAAAGGGTTCCGAGTTCGTTCTGGAAGAACGCCATGAGGCCGGGGGAGGCGGTGTCGTACGAAAAATCAAAGGATCCGTCTTCGATTGCGTCGTAATTCACGTACAGCGGCAGCCAGGTGTGGAATTTCAGGGGGTGGAGGAGTTTGCGGTAGCGCACCGGGGCGGAGAACTCCACCGGGGCGTTGAGGTCAACGGCGCCCATTGCGTTTTCCTGAGCCGTCAGGACATCTTCAACCTTGTAGGTAAACGAGTCGTAGGGAGAGACGACCTTTTCGCGAACTTCTTCTATGGGCGTTCTCATGACCGCTGTGCCGTCAAGGACCGTTGCAACATAGTAAAGGTAGCCTTCTTCTTCGCAGAAGTCCGTGGCGCCGTACCTTGTGTTGGTAAGCTTCACAAGGCGTTTGCCGGAGGGATAGAACTTGTACAGTTCGTTTACCCCGCTGGCGTCTGACACCCATTCCAGGTAGTCTACCCCTCCGCCAAGGTTAACTACTTTGGCATTCATGGGCTCCAGAACCTTTGTCCAGGCTCCGTCTTTTGAAATACTGTACAGGGCGTATCCTCCAATCTCCACCGCTATAGCGTAAAGGTTCTCGCCTATCCATCCCAGTTCCGTGACCTGTGTTCCGGCAGGTGCGGGGAACCTGGACACGACGGAGCCGTCAAGCGTGCTCAGCAGAACGGCCGCGGAACCGCCTTCTACGGGGTATTCCGCAACGGTTAGGACGTTTCCGTCAGGTGACGGCTGGGGGTTGTAGTACCTGCTACGGGTGGTAATGTCGCCCACTTTCTGGTTCTTTATGTCATAGTACCGGACAACAGAGTAGCCGTCCAGTTCCCAGCGCGGATGCGGCGTGGTCTCGCACCAGTAAATGCGGCCTCTTTCCGGGTCCGGGAAAAGGGACGATGAATTAGAGGCAAAAGGCATCACGGCCTTCCATTTGCCGTCTATAAACTGAACTAGTTCCTTGCTTCGGGCATATCCCTGCCGTAAAGCGTAAATCTCTCCGTTTACGGAAACGGGAGAGGAGTACATCACGGGGAAACGCTCTTTCCTGGATACCCTTTCACCCGGCATGAACGGCGCCCTTGCGGCGTCTTCTTCCTGCCAGAGGGCGTTGAACCGTTCCGCATATTTCCGGAAGTTCTTTCCGGCCTTGAAACTGTATGGAGCAAAGTCCCACGGAGCCTTGTGATTGTGCTCAAATAGCTCTTTCAGGGCCATGGGCCTGTCCCCGAAGACGCGCTCTCCGGCGACGGTCATGTAGCCAATCTTGTAATAATCCGGAACGTAATGCTTAAATGAGCCGAAGCGCCAGCGGTTCCAGGTTCTGAAGTCTCCCTGGTCATAAGCCACCCTGAAGTAGTTGAGGAAGTCTGCCGTGCGTGCCCTGGTGCCGGCGGCAAGGCCGGTTTCCCCGGCGACGGCGTCACCTTCTCCCAGCGGCCCGTCAAGGTACATAGCCCACAGAACGGGATTGAAGCCCTCACCAAATATCCACGTACCAATGCGGAACCCTTTACTGTAGCCGAACTGCAGCTGCGCCTGGTGACGCGGCTCGTGCGATGCAAGCTGGATTTCCCACGGCGTGGGGTCTGAGCCGTCGGATTCCGGAATTGTAAAGAGGTCCATCCTCCGCGGCGCCCATGCGACGGAGCCGTTGGCGTAAACATTATGTGTATGCAGCACGACGGGCATCTTTGACCGCTGTCCGTCGCCGGGAGTAATGCCGATGGAATGCCCCACGGGCACCCTGAACTGCTCCAGTAGCCGTCCGTAAATACGGGCCAGGGAATCGGCCCCCTGCGGGTATATTATCCTGTAGTATGGAGTTTCCGTGCTGTACCATTTGAGGCCCGCGGGATCCGACCCGTGGGTATAGAACTGGGCCCGTCCGCAAATGGCGGAAAGGCACAAAACCACAGCCGTTATGATTGTTTTTCTCATATCAGTCACAAATTTAGCTTTTTTTCCCTAACTTTGGATTTGTATGAGAAAGTATCTTCTTGCACTGGCCGTCATTGCGGCAGCGGCATCCTGCGGGGAGCGCGGCGCCAAAAAGGCACCCGTCCAGACAAGCCGCGCCTTCCCCAGGGTAGAGGCTCCGGTCATGCTGGAGACCATGGATGAGCGGATGGAATACATCGTCCTGCACTTTTGGGACGCCTTCGCCAAGGTGGACCATCCCACGGATTCCCTCACCATAGGGGGAGTCCCCAAGGCCGATGTCGAAAGCCAGATGGGCGTATTCGCCTCCCTCCTGCAGCAGGTTCCCATCCCCGTGGGGCAAAAGGCCATGAAGGCACTGTACGCCAATTTGGAAAAGGCTCCGGGCATGTTCGACCCCATGGCGGAAATCGCCCGCAAGTACTTCTGGGACCCCAATTCCCCTGTCCGCAGCGAGGCTCTCTACCTGCCGTTCGTTAAGGCGTTGTCATCATCCCCCCTCGTTAAGGACAATCTCAAATCCGCCTTCGCCTGGGACGCCCGCCTCTGCGCACTGAACCTTCCGGGAAACACCGCCGCGGATTTCCGCTTTGTCGATACCTCCGGCCGCACCCGCACCCTCCATTCCCTTAAGGCGGAGTACGTACTCCTTATCTTCGGCAACCCGGACTGCACCGCCTGTAAGGACCTTGTCCAGAACATGTCATCGGTCCCGGAAATCGCCGCCCTGGAGGCCTCCGGACGGCTTAAGGTGGTGGATATTTACATCGACCAGGATATAGACCTCTGGAAAAAGCGCGCAGCCGCCTATCCCAAAAACTGGATAAACGGCTACGATCCGGATTATGTCATCCGCCAGGATCTCATCTACGACGTCCGCGCCATCCCCTCCATCTACCTCCTTGACAAGGACAAAACCGTCCTCCTCAAAGACGCCCCTGAAAACATCGTCCTTGACGCCCTGGCCGGGCTATAGCACTACGCGTCGAAGGCAAAGATGATGGCTTCTTCGAAGACCTCGCCGGGCCTCAACACCGTTGAGGGATATTCCGGGTGGTTGGGGGAGTCCGGGGCGTGCTGGCACTCGATGGCTACGGCATCGTAGTCCTGGTAAGCGTGGCCGGACTTGCCTTCAGGGCAGCCCTTGAGCCAGTTGCCGGTGTAGATCTGTACGGCGGGCTGGGTGGTGAGGACCTCCAGATGGCGGCCGGAAACGGCGCCCCAGAGGTCAGCGGCTGTTGTCAGCTGGCCGGGCATGTAGCCGTCAATGAGATAGCAGTTGTCATAGCCCTTGCCGTACTTGAGCGCCGGGAAGTCTGCCTTGATGTCCTGGCCAAGGGGCTTTGCCTCAACAAAGTCCATGGGCGTTCCGGCCACGTCCGCCGGCTCTCCAAGCGGGATAAGCGTCTCGTCAGTAGGAAGATACTGTGACGCGTTGAGTTCCAGTTTATGGTTGAGAACCGTGCCGGAGCCTTCTCCGTCAAGGTTGAAATAGACGTGATTGGTGAGGTTTACAACCGTGGGCTTGTCCGTCTCTGCCGTAAGGATGAGTTTTAGGGAATTGTCTTCTCCCCAGGTGTAATGGGCGACGGCCTTGAGGTTGCCGGGATAGCCGGCCTCGCCGTCCTGAGCGAAATACATGAACTCTACGGCATCTCCCTCTATGCGGCTGTCCCAGACCTGCTTGTGGAAGCCGGCAGGGCCGCCGTGAAGGTGGTTGGGGCCGTTGTTGATGGGGAGGGTGTACTCCACGCCGTCCAGGGTGAACTTGCCGCGGGCGATACGGTTAGCATAGCGGCCGGGGACCTTGCCGGAGCAGGGGCCCTCCGTGACATAGTCCTGAGCGGTTTTGTAGCCCATTACGACATCGGCCATCTTGCCCTCCTTGTCAGGAACAACTATTGAAACGATGGCGGCTCCGACGCTGCAGAGCTTGACATATGCCCCGGAGGCATTTGTAAGAGTATAGAGGTAGATTTCCTTTCCGTCGGGCGCTGTGCCCCAAAGTTTCTTTTCTATCATGGCCTGAATGGTTATTGTTCTTTACAAAGTTAATTAAAATTCCTAAATTTGCGATTATGAAGCAATATTTGGATCTGTTAAGACATATACGGGAAAACGGCGTCATGAAAGAGGACCGCACGGGGACCGGCACGCAGAGCGTTTTCGGCTACCAGATGCGTTTCAACCTGGCCGACGGTTTCCCTCTCCTCACAACCAAGAAGGTTCACCTAAAGTCAATTATCTATGAACTCCTGTGGTTCATAGCCGGAGATACAAACATCAAGTATCTGAAGGACCACGGAGTCACAATCTGGGACGAGTGGGCGGACGCTGACGGCAACCTGGGACCGGTCTACGGCCACCAGTGGCGCTCATGGCCGGCTCCGGACGGGCGCACCATAGACCAGCTGACGCAGGTTATAAACACAATAAAACACAATCCGGATTCCCGCCGCATGCTTGTCACGGCCTGGAACCCCGGAGAGGTGGACAGCATGGCGCTTCCGCCCTGCCACTGCCTGTTCCAGCTCTACGTGGCTGACGGCAAACTCTCCTGCCAGCTGTATCAGCGCAGCGCGGACGTCTTCCTTGGCGTTCCTTTCAACATTGCTTCATACGCCCTTCTCACCATGATGATTGCCCAGGAGTGCGGTCTCCGGCCCGGAGAGTTCGTGCACACCACCGGGGACACGCATATCTACAAGAACCATTTCGAGCAGGTTGCCCTCCAGCTCTCCCGCGAGCCCAGAAAACTCCCGGTGATGAAGCTGAACCCGGACGTGAAGTCCGTCTTTGATTTCAAGTTTGAGGACTTCACACTGGAAGGCTACGACCCCTGGCCCGCAATTAAAGCCCCCGTCGCCGTATGATGCAGAAATGTCTGATCGTGGCCGTAGCGGACAATTACGGAATAGGCGTAAAGAATTCCCTGCCCTGGCATATTTCTGAGGACCTCAAGTACTTCAAACGCACCACCCGCGGTTACCCGGTAATCATGGGGCGGGCGACGTATTTCTCCATCGGCAGGCCGCTTCCCGGGCGGAAAAACATCGTCCTGAACCTTGGCTGGGAGCCCATCGACGCAGATGTGGTGAGCGTCTATTCCTTCGCGGAAGCATTCTCGGAAGCGGAGCTCACCGGGGCCGATAAATGCTTCATCATAGGCGGCGCATCGGTCTACAAGGCAGCCCTTCCCTGGATGGACCGCCTGTACATCACCCACGTCCACACGGAAGTGAAGGATGCCGATGCCTTCTTCCCGGAAATCGACCCTGAGCTTTGGGAAAAGGAAAGCGTGTCGGAAACGCACACGGACCCGGAAACCGGATTTGAATTTGAATTTGTAGTGTATAAGCGGAAGGATGAATAACAAACGGGAGAATTTCGGCAGCAGGCTGGCCCTGATCCTGGCCATGGCGGGAAGCGCCATAGGCCTTGGCAATATCTGGAGGTTCCCTTATCTGGTTGGCCAGAACGGGGGCGCGGCGTTCATCATAGTGTACCTCGTTTCCTGCTTTGTGCTGGTTCTGCCAATCTTCATGGCGGAGAGCATAATCGGCAGGCGTACTCGCCTGAGCACCTTCGGCGCCATGAAAAAACTGGCTCCCGGCACGCCCTGGAAGTGGCTGGGGCTGCTCACAGTCATTACGCCGCTGCTTATCCTTGGCTACTACAGCGTTGTTGGCGGCTGGTCCATAGATTACCTCTGGAAAGCTTGCACACTGCGCCTGACGCATGATACCGCGGGGCTCTTCCCCATCTTTATCAGCTCCACCTGGGAGCCGCTGTTTGCCTTTACGCTCTTTATTGTAGCTACGGCGGTCATTATCCTCCTTGGTGTGAAAAACGGCATCGAGAAGTTCACCAAGTTCTGCATGCCAACGCTCTTTGTGCTCATAGTAGCAATAGTCATCTTCGGACTCACCCTGCCGGGTTCTTCTGAAGGCGTCCGCTATCTTGTGAAGCCGGATTTCTCGAAGATTGACGCGGGCGTTGTGGCCGCAGCCATGGGACAGGCCTTTTTCTCAATGTCCCTTGGCATGGGAACCATCCTCACATACGCATCCTATGCGCCGGAGAATGAGAACATCATGGCTTCCGGAATAGGGACAACCTTTGCAGACCTGGGATTTGCCCTGCTGGCCGGCTTTGCCGTAATGCCGGCCGTCTTCTCCGCCGGTATCCAGCCGGGAGAAGGCCCGGGGCTTGTTTTCGACACCCTGCCGTACATCTTCAGCCAGATGCCGTCATGGATTGGCGCTATCGTAAGCATAGTCTTCTTCCTCACTATCCTCATGGCTGCCCTTACCTCTTCCATCTCCGTGCTGGAAGTAGGCGTGGCTTATCTTGTGGAAGAAAAAGGCATCGGCCGTGTAAAGAGTACCATAATTATCACTCTCATTGGCTGGGTGCTGGGTATTTTCTGCTCGCTGTCCTTCGGCCCGCTTTCCGGCGCCAAGCTTTTCGGACTCACCATCTTCGACTGCATGGACAAACTCTGCAGCGACTGGCTCCTCCCGCTTGGCGGCCTCCTGTTCACCCTCTTTGTTGGCTGGTACATGTCCAAGACCGATGTCCGTGACGAGTTCACCAACCACGGCACCACCAACGTTGGCATCTTCAACGTTGTCTACTTCCTCATGCGCTACCTCGCTCCCCTGGGAATCCTTGTGGTGTTCATTACCAATCTGGTGCTATAAGTATTGCGATATTTACCGCCAGGGTCGCCTAAACGGTGCGCAATTGTAAACAACTAATAGTCAGCGACTTATCTTCTTTCACCCTGGTAAAAATACCGGGGTGAAAATGTTTAATACATTGTGCTTCAGGATGTTACAATTGCATACTATTCTGGCGGAAGGTGGAGATAGCAGAGGAGTTGGCGCCTTGTAGCCGGGGTTTTTCCTTGAAGGAAGCGCAGGAGTTCTTTTTTGCGAGCAATTGGTAACGAGACAACTTCGTGAACGTCTTTGACAAAACCATTCTTTTGTAAAAGGCTTGATATCTTGGCATACACATCATCTCGCCGGCCGTGAAATTCTTCTTTTATATCATGCTCGCTACCTGTGGTGGAGTGAGTTGCAAGAAGCATATCTTGAAAAGACTTGAAGTAGCGGAGAGACTCTTTGTAATCAATGACTGAATAAGTAGTTATGGCATAATCTGCCAGCTGTCTTCGCTCTTTGTAGTTCAGGGCTTTGAAAATTGATTTCAACATGCTGTAACTCAGCGGTTTTCCACATTTTTGTCTGGCGGTAACAAGTGACATGGCCTTCTTCATGGCTCCTGATGCATGACGTTTGATAACCGGCTCAGAAAAAGGCCAGCGATTTTCTGCGTACGCCAGAAAGTTCCAGCGGTAGTCCTCGGCCACAGAAGTCAGCATTCTTTCAACCGGGTTGTTGTCAACATAGATCAGGTTTGTCCTAATCTTTTTCTCATCTGTCTTTGCCGCGTTGCCATAAGGTGACTGAAACAACGGGCCTTGCCTGTTGCACCTTTTGTTGAATGCTGCAGAATAATCCCGCGTTATTTGACACATGAAGGAAGACAGGTCTTCAGCGCGGAGGAATACCACGCTGAGGTGAAAGTGCTCCGGCATTATGCATATTTTGACAAGCTTTACCTTGTGCCTGGCGGCAGCCACGCACACGATGGTAAAAAACACCAGACAGTCTATCGTGGTGTAAAAAGCCAGGAATCCGTTAACGGTTCTCTGGTAGCAATGATTGATAACGCCCTCAAGGCGTATTCTTTTTTGTGTCATGGTTAAGCCTATTAGCGGGCTCCCATAATGACAATCTCTTCTTGCAAAAGTGGCACAGAAAAACGACAAAAGCAAATAAAAGGAGCGACGCAAATACAACTGGCTGACAATCAGTATTTTAACATCTTTCACCCGGGTCAAAACGCCGGGGTGAAAACACGTAAGTTGTTCATGTATAGTCGTTTACGGTTGCGCGCGCCCGGAGGATTAGGCGGCGGTTCAGGGAGAAAGGGGTTAATAAGCGGAGAAAATTTGCTATATTTGTAATCCTATGGCGAAGGCACTGCAAGATACGCCGCTCATTAAACAGTTTTTTGAGGTAAAGGCACAGCACCCTGAAGCATTGCTGCTTTACAGGGTGGGTGACTTTTATGAAAGCTATTCTGATGACGCCGTGACCGCGTCACGCGTGCTGGGGCTGGTGCTTACAAAGAAATCGAACGGGGACAAGGGTCATGTTGCCATGGCCGGGTTCCCGCATCACGCACTGGAGACATATCTCACAAAGCTTATCCGCGCCGGCTACAAGGTCGCCGTGTGCGACCAGCTGGAAGACCCCAAATTTGCCAAGAAACTTGTCAAGAGGGGTATAACGGAAATTGTGACGCCTGGCATTTCCTTCGGCGAAGGCATGCTGGAGCAGAAGGAGAACAATTTCCTTTGCGGTATTACCGTTGAGAAGGACCTTGTTGGCGCGGCGTTCCTGGACGTGTCCACCGGACAGTTCCAGGTGGCGCAGGGCTCGCTGGACGTGGTGAGCACGCTGGTAGGCTCCCTGTCGCCAAAGGAAATCGTTGTCCAGAGAGGCTATGAAAAAGGCTTCAAGGAGCGTTTAGGGGACTATTTCTTCACGTCAATCGACGAGTGGGCATTCGTTTACGATGCCGCCGTGGAGCGCCTTAAAAAGCAGCTTGGCGTGGATTCCCTGAAGGGCTACGGCGTAGAGAGCTGTCCGCTTGGCGTATGCTCCGCCGGAGCGCTTCTGGTGTATCTGGAGCAGACCTGCCACAGCGGGCTCAAGAATATATCGTCAATAGGAAGGCTGGACCAGTCCAAGTACGTCTGGATGGACAAGTTCACCCTCAGGAACCTGGAGGTTTTTGCCTCTGCAGGCGGTCCGGAGGGCGTTTCCCTGCTTCAGACCATTGATAAGACATCGTCCCCCATGGGCGCGAGGCTTCTCCGTAACTGGCTGGCCCTTCCGGTACTGGACCTTAAGGAACTGGAGGACAGGTACGATATTGTCCAGTTCCTTATGGACAACCGGGAGGCGCTGGAGGAGACAAGGCGGGACCTTGGGACGATGGGCGACATAGAGCGCATACTTGGCCGCATTGCCAATGGGAAAGCCCTTCCGCGCGAGGTGGTGCAGCTTGGCCGGGCGCTGGAGCTCACGGGCCCGGTGAGGAGCCGCCTGGAAGGGGCATCGGCACCACTGGACAAGCTTCTGAAAGGCCTCAAGGGCTGCGAAAAGCTCCTTGCCGATATCCGTAAGACCCTTGCCCCGGAACCGGCGTCGCAGCTGGGGAAAGGCCCTGTCATCGGCCCCGGTGTGGATGAAGAACTGGATCGTCTCCGCGAAATCTCCGGCGGCGGAAAGGACTATCTCCTCCGGATGCAGGAAAGGGAGGCGGAGAAGACGGGGATATCGTCCCTCAAGATAGCGTACAACAACGTTTTCGGCTATTATATCGAGGTGCGGAATACCTTCAAGGACAAGGTTCCGCCGGAGTGGATCAGGAAACAGACGCTGGTGAACGCGGAAAGGTATATTACCGAGGAGCTGAAGCAGTACGAGGAGCAGATCCTCACCGCGGAAGACCGCATTTACGCCATCGAGACGCGTCTGTACGGGGAGCTTATCAGGAAGATTCAGGACCAGATTCCCGTTATCCAGGGAAACAGCCGCATTCTCTCCAAGCTGGACGTCCTCTGCTCCTTCGCCGTACAGGCCGATGAACACGGCTACTGCCGCCCCCAGATGGACGACAGTAAGACCATCGACATCAAACAGGGCCGTCATCCTGTGATAGAGACCCTCATGCCCCCAGGAGAAAGGTACGTTCCCAACGATGTCTACCTGGATGCCGATAAACAGCAGATAATAATCCTCACCGGTCCCAACATGGCGGGTAAGAGCGCACTCCTGCGCCAGACGGCGCTGATAGTGCTTATGGCCCAGGCGGGGTCCTTCGTCCCGGCAACATCGGCGCGAATTGGTTGGGTGGACAAGATTTTCACCCGCGTGGGCGCCACGGACAACATCTCCCGCGGAGAATCCACTTTCATGGTGGAAATGCTGGAGACAGCAATGATCCTCAATAACCTCTCCGGCCGTTCCCTTATCCTTCTGGATGAGATTGGCCGCGGCACGTCCACCTACGACGGCATGTCAATAGCCCGTGGCATCGTGGAGTACATCCACGAGTGGGGAAAGGGTGCAAAGACCCTGTTTGCCACCCATTATCACGAACTCAATGACCTCGAGGGCATCTTCCCGCGCGTGAAGAACTATCACGTGGCGGTGAAGGAGGTTGGCAAGGAAGTCATATTCCTGAGGACCCTGAAAGAAGGCGGCACGGCCCACAGCTTCGGTATCCACGTGGCCCGTATGGCCGGCATGCCAAAACAGGTTTTGGACAGTGCAGAACGCACCCTGAAGGCCCTTGAGAACAGCCAGACGCTTGAGCGCGTGGGCGCCCTCACTCCCGTAAAGCCCCACACCGTCAAGGAAGGCCGCGTAGAAAGCGACGGCTCCCTCCAGCTCTCCATGTTCCAGCTGGACGACCCTCTCCTGGAGTCGCTGAGAGACAGGTTAAAAGGCACCGACTTAAACAACATTACCCCTCTGCAGGCCTTCGACCTGCTGAGGGGCATGAAAGAGGAGTTGGGTCTGTAGACTACTTATTCTCCTGGAAATCGTCATTCGCTTTTGCTGCAACGACGTCAAGCTTGAAGGGTTTGCCGTTACCGTCCGTCATGTCCATTTTGATGGAATAATGGGTGTCGTCAATCTTCTTGGTGACCTGTGTGCCCTTTGAGGGCTCCATGCTGTAGTCATAGTTGTCGCCATAGAAGTACATTGCGATTACGTCTCCGTAGCCAGCACCGATTAAGGTTTCGCTGTCGAAGTTGACGGTGTTGCCTTTCAGGTCTTCTCCAAAGGCGGCAGGGGTATCCACCTGGCCCGCGCCATGGATTTCAATGTCCGCATGAATGTCCACGAGGAGAAAGAAAAAGTGCTGGTTCTCAATCCTGTAATAGACATCCATGTCCGTATAGGTCTTACCGTCAAAGGTAATGGAATTATTAACCAGGTCTTCCGGGTTGCAGCCAGCAAAAAGGAGAGTGGCCAGGGCAATGCCAAGGAGTGATTTCAGTGCTTTCATATTCTATTCAAAGTTCTTGGAATCTGTGGTTATGTTCATCTTGAAGGCGCGTCCGTCCTGAAGGGTGGCGTCTACGTCAAGGCTCAGGACCTTGCCGTCATCCTTGAGCTCCATTGTGCCGGACTTAAACCATGTGCCAAGTGAGGAGTGGCCGATTTCACTATCGGATTTGTCATTGTATTGATGAATATCATAGGGATATCCGTCTTCATAGCTGCTGTTGATTTCAAAGCTGTAGGCTACGCTGGAGTCGAACTTTCCAAGATTCACTTTCTTTCCCTTGCAGGAAGCGGAAATGTTAAGGAAAATGTGGCTGCTAACGCCTTTGAGAACGAAATCTGAGTCGAAATGATATCCGGGACCACCGACATGATGGATTTCTTTAGCATAACCGCAGGGGCCTACAGTGATATCTGCGGTGTCTTTGTTGAAGGTAACGAAGTTCTTGGGGCCGTCTTCTTTTCCGCAGCTGCAAAGCAGGGCGGCAGCGAGAGTTGCAAGGAATAATAGTTTTTTCATGGTATTGGTTAATTTGTGATTGTCATATTTCTACAAATATAGACACTTTTAGGGAATTACATTCCAAGAAGCAATGCCGGGGCTTAGGATGATTATCCTAATACGGGCTTGGCAATAGGGAGATGCTCTTTCTCATATGCTATGACAAAGTCCGACATTATTGCAAGTTCGATTGCCTCCGGGCTGGTGGAAGGCGTCTCTTCTCCCACAAGAGGCAACAAGTCTTCCACCCTTTGGGCGGCATATTCATATCTCATTCTGTCAATGTCCTGTTTCATATTGTCTGTGCATTAATCTTCATATACTCATCGTGTGTTCCTACAAAGCGGATGAAAGATAAGGCCAAAAAATTGAAATACAAAATAATCTGCCTATTAACTAATTAAAATAAGTGCTCGCGAGCGCTTATGCCAGTTTTAAGCGGTTTTTGCTCTTGAGCCGCTATTAAAACAACGGCTTGAGTGCATTTTGGGCCTCATTAGGCCTTTTTTGCACTCGAGCGTTTTCGGGCAATTGCGCCGGCAATGGATCCAAGCAATAATAACAGCAGCAGTATCGAGGAGGCGCGGGAGACGGCGGCGCCGGTGCGGTAGCTGTCCGGGAGGAAGTACATTTCCACGTCGTGCTCCCCGGCGGGGAGAAGGGCGGTGCGGAGCGTCCAGTCAGCGCGGAGGAGTTCCAGGGGCTCTCCGTCAACAGTGGCATGCCACCCGTCCGCGTAGTAGATTTCACTGAACACCGCCAAGGCGTCTGACGGGGCTGTGTAATGGTATTTGAGACGGTTAGGGGCGTAGGATGTCATCTCTATGACTCCTTTCCCGTCATCCCCGACCTGATCGGGGATCTCCTGCGACAGCACGGCCGTGGTGCGTAAATCCACACTCCCCAGCAGGGCAATCTCTTCGTCCGGAGTACTTGCCGTAACATAATCCGTGACAAACCATGCGGGGCCGTAGGCGGCATCGTTCACGACCGGCGGGAAGTCGTCGTCCACAATGACGTAACGGGTGTTGAGGGCGTTGAGAACGGGCGTTTTGGCGGCCATGTGCGTGGAGACATCGTCCAGTTTTTCTGCTGTGCCCATGGCCTTGTAGAGGCCGTTGATTTCAGCGGAAAGGTACTTTTCAATGAGGTCCTGGTAGCGCTGGAGCTTGGCAGGGGAATAGCCGCCGATGTTCTTGTGATGGTATGACGGGACAGAGGAATTGAAGACGTTCACCGTGAGGTCAAGGACGCGGTAGGAGGGGTCATCATCGGCAAGGATTATTTTGTCCACCTGACGCTCCGCGAAGGGCTTGTTGAAATCCTTGGGGGTGGTGAAATGGTCCGCGTTGAGATAGCGCTTGCCAACCGAGAACATGTTGATGAGAACAAGCAGGCTGATACATATGGCGGCAATCCATTTGCGCCCCAGACCGGCAAAGGCTTTTGCGTGTTCCGTCTGGCCCTTGGGAGAATACGCCCAGAGGATAAGGAGCGACGATGCTGCAATGAGCATCAGTGAGGCAAAGGCATCGTGACGGAAGAGGGCGACGCGGTCTTTGACCAGGGCGTCGACCAAAACATCCTGCATCTGTGCGTCCGAGGCACCGGAGAAACTGCCAAATAGTCCGGGGGCAAGGAAGCACAGCAGGCTGAAGCCTCCCGTAATACCCAATGCCCACCAGAGGGCCTTCCGGACGTCTTTCTTGTTATACTTTTCCTTCACTATTCCGTCCAGGACCATGAATCCAAGCACCGGCAGAGCCACCTGCAGGACCACCAGGGCCATGGACACCGTACGGAACTTATTGTACAGCGGCAGGTACTTGAAGCAAAACGCAGTGAACGCCATGAAATGGTTGCCC
>JAILJO010000015.1 GCA_024694675.1 Bacteroidales bacterium
AGCCCGCACTTCACCTTGGGGCAGGAACATTCCAGATAACTCAGTTCATAAACCTTCCCCGGCTCAATCACCCTGCCCTGATACGACTTGCTATTGTATCCTTCCGAGTAAATCCTGTCGAAATCCCCTCCATACTTGGCAAATATTTGCTGATGGATCGGGAGGACACAATCATTAACGCATTCAACGGCTTCTTCTCGGTAGCCCATATAATCAGATTATTGAGGAATATATAAATCCCAATTTTCAATAAAGCCGGTGACCAATTTAAAGACGGGTTCATAGCTGTCCCAGCGGACAGTCTTGCTATTGTCGGCCGGGGTGTGATAATACTGGAAGGCACTTCCTTCCTCGTTTTCCAGGAAGATGCAGGGAACCCCGCGGACGGCAAAGGGATAGTGGTCGCTGTTGGCGGCCAGGGGCCCCCGGTTGAGAGCCTCAAAAAGGTGCTGCTCCCGGTTCACCTTCTCGAACCTGGGGTACTGGCCCATACCGGCATCGCTTACTTCACAGTACAGGACCGGATTGTCGTCTCCGATCATATCGATATTGAAAAGGTACTTGATCTGACTCAGCGGCACAAGGGGATGCTCTGCAAAGTAGGTAGAGCCCCTCAGGTTGGCATCCTCTCCGGAGAAAGCCACGAAATACATATCGAATTCTGGCCGATTCTTTGCATAGTGCGCCGCCAACGTTACAACTGTTGCCGTACCGGAAGCGTTGTCATTGGCTCCTGGATAGTACACTTTTCGGCCCAGATTGCCCAGATGATCATAATGTGCCGTAAAGACGTAACAGGAGTCGTGCCTGCTTCCCTCCACCTTGGCAATCACATTAAAAAGTTCATAATCATTGAGAAACTCATTCTCGACGTTTACCTTTACGCTCTTCACGTTCTCTATGGCTTCCGGCGTTACCCATATGATGGGCTTGTCCACCACTTTCTCTCCGTATGCCTTGAAGAATTTGATGGGAGCCGCCCAGGTGAACAGAAGGCCGGCGTTGGGGCACACTCCTGCTTTCTGAAGCTTTGAAAACACTTCGCGATGCTTGTAGGTGAACCAGAAATCGCAGCACACCAGGCAGCCGGCATTCTCCGGTCTGGCCAAATCGGCCAGCAGTTTATCCCCGTCGAAATTCAGCGTATCTATATGATACACAGGGAATTCTCCTTTGACGCCAGGCGAATACTCCCGCATGGAGAAATCCACCCCGGCGCGGAGTTTTTTCCCATCGGCCCACATTTCCATGGCACCAGGAAAAGTGTTTATGTCGATGGTAAAAGGCTGGCGCGTCACTTCATCCACACCGGCGTTCCGGAATTCCCTTTCCAGAAATTTGCCAGCCTTGTTGGCACCGTCGCGGGCATAGCCGCGCCCCTGGTACCTGGAACTGCTGAGCTCTTTGACTACCCGCTTGAAATGCGGCAGGACCTGCGCATTCAGTTCAAGGGCAGCCAATGAAAGAATGATAATAAGCAGCTTCTTCATGCGTTATTCAATTACAAAACTCCGCGGATAGAAATCGCTGTAGAATCGGCCGTCGGTAGCAGTGAACTTGAGGACACAGTAGTTGGGATCGGTGACGCCGCCGGGATAGTATTCCATGTCACCGTCGCGCCATATCATCTCCTTGCTCTTGGCATCGGTCAGCACCTCCATTGTACCGCGCAGCATAATGCCCTTAAAGCCCTCGGCGTCGCAGAAGTAGATGCTGGCCTTGGGATTCTCCTTGTAATGGGCTACGCGCAAGGAGAAGGTGTTGGTGGTGAAATAGAACACCTTAATACCCTCACGTACACGGGGTGAGAGCATGGCCTTTGTGCAGGGGTATCCTTCATTATCCACGGAAGAAATGAAGGCTATCGGGAGTATATCGGCCATTTTGCCGATGAGTTCCTTCACTCCGGCCAGAGCTGGGTTCTCCGGCATGGATTCCGTAAGTGTCAGCTCCTTGCGCCAACGTTTCAGGTGGGGGAAATACATCTTCATCTGGCCTATGTACTCCTCCTTCGTGATGGGCTTCGGCAGGCCTTTGTTCACCTCATCCACAAACTGGGCGCAATGCTCTATCATTTCTTCCATCGTGCACTCCTGCAAGAATTTCCCGTCCCGGTAGCAGTACATGCAATACTCATCGTTTTTGCTCCCGTCTGCATTGGTGCCCAGCACCTCAGGGCTCAGCGGCATGCCGCAGCTCTGGCAGAATTTCAGTTCGTTTTCCATTTGTAATCCATTTTAATCCTACAAAGATACTACAATCTCAGCTTTAAAGACATACTTTCCAATTATCTACTATACGGTTTATCATCCAGCCGGCGCGTGCAGCCCAAGCTCTTGGCAAAGCCTTCAAAACCCCTGTTGACTTTCTTCAGGAACAACAGGCTCACCATCTTGCGTACCCACCAAGGGTACTGCTCCGGGCCAATAAAACGTTCGGCCTCCGGCGTGAGGAAACTGCCTTTCTGCGCGAAGAGCTTGCCCATGGGGACCCACGGGGCCACCATCTTGGCCCGCTCTTCGCCCGTAGTGGTACGGATGCGGAAACTGCCGCCTTTGATGAGCGTGCCACCGTAGCTGCAGCCCAGCTGGGCTGGCAAGCCCTGGAGGAAACGCTGGGCCAGGCGGAACTCGTTGCCCTCATCCATCCCGCCGTGAAGCAGGAAGGAAAGCTGGCATGGCACCTGACGCCCTGTTGGCAGGATAGACAGGAATTCCAGCATCAGGCTGGGCACGCACTCAACATACAGTGGAAAGGCGATAAGGATGCGTCCGTGCCGGAGGAAAGCATCACGAGCCGCATCCCAAAGCTTGCGGTCCGACAAGTTGTGGAGTTCCCAGGTGACGCCCTCCTCTTCAAGTCCTTTGACGAACG
Organism: Bacteroidales bacterium; assembly: GCA_024694675.1. Classification (GTDB taxonomy): domain Bacteria; phylum Bacteroidota; class Bacteroidia; order Bacteroidales; family UBA932; genus Cryptobacteroides. Next base: position 2,875 of record JAILJO010000015.1, read on the forward strand.
AGTGGATAATCTTGTCCGTATTGCTGAACTTGGCCACACGTGGGCTGCCGTTGATAATGACGAGATGCTCTGGCCGTCCTGCAACGACAGGCTTTTCTTCCATTGCATCAACGACTTGTTTTGCGTTATAGTCGATGTCTATTGCCCCAAGTGAACGGCCACCAATATTTGCTGCCGTACGATTGCACCAATCCTCCATCATCATCTGGTCAGCAGGGCCTTTGTACAGCAAACCGACATTCAATGGGTGGTAACGCAGTTCATGGCGCATCCAGCCGTCCCGAAAACCGATAGTCATATTAAGCATGGGCATAATGCGATCCATCACCCGTTTGCCTTTGTAGTCCAAGAAACCAAAACGCGTATCGGAGACGATCCAAAGGATTTCTGTCTCTACCAGTTTTTTTATGATCTTTTCATAATCGTCATTGATGGCGCAAATGCCCGGAGTCTTCAGCCAGCACTGGTTACACCCCATGCAATGTGCGATCTTCATGTCTGAAGTATCGACAACCTCCACTTCTTTGTCTTTAATAAGAGCATTTACCTGATCAAGGGCTTCTTTACCTAATGTGTTTAAAACCAATGTCTTCATAATAAAAGTACATTACATTCTGGCCTTGCTGTCGGCGCCGGCGCCGGTTCCGCGGTACTTGCTTTGGACGGTGTTGAAGCTGTAACGGACAGAGAGTTTTACTTTCTGGGTGTCCAGCAGGTTTGTCTGCATTATGGTATGGCTGCCGAAGTCTGAATAGGGGCTGAAAAATGCGTTGCGCGTAAGGTCATTTCCTTCGAGGCGCACAACAAGCGAACCGTCACGGAGAAGCGTCTTCTGCACGGCTGCCGTGAGATCAACGAACCAGTTGGTCATATACAGGTTCCTGGAATAGCCGGGACTCATAAACACTCCTCCCAGTTCAAACTGCCATCCTCCCTTCACAGTGAAGGTGTTGAAAAGCTGGGCAAAGAAGATGGGCTTGTTGTTGAACGTAGTTACGCGTATGCCGGATGCTTCACGGGGATCCGGTGCATTTATAGTGAACCACTGAGGAAGGATACCCAATGTATAATTCATATTCCAGGGTCCTACGGTTGGGGTCAGATTAACATAGGCGGACATCATGCGGAAAGGCGTTTCAATGTTACGGGGCTTTACCAGCACCACGCCTTCGTCGCCGTAGGGCGAGGACCAGGTTACGATGGCATCGTCGGTACGGGTGTAGTTGAACATAAACGTTACCCATTTCCACACGGCGGTAAGGCCGATATTATGGGACAGTTCCGGCTGCAACTGGGAATTGCCGCTCTGC
>JAILJO010000024.1 GCA_024694675.1 Bacteroidales bacterium
GACCGCCAGACCGGAAAGACCGCCATTGCAATTGATACCATAATCAACCAGCGCTCTGAGTTCCTTGCCGGAAAGCCGGTTTGCTGCATCTACGTGGCCGTGGGCCAGAAGGGCAGCACCGTAGCCTCAATAGTGAACACACTGCGTGAGCACGGCGCAATGGATTACACCGTGGTTGTTGCCGCCACGGCCGCGGACCCTGCCGCCCTGCAGTACTATGCTCCCTTTGCCGGAGCGGCCATCGGCGAGTATTTCCGCGACACCGGCCGCCACGCTCTTGTAGTGTACGATGACCTCTCCAAGCAGGCCGTCGCATACCGTGAAGTATCCCTGATCCTGAAGCGCCCTTCCGGCCGTGAAGCATATCCGGGCGATATTTTCTACCTCCACAGCCGCCTTCTGGAAAGGGCTGCGAGGATTATCGACCAGCAGGAAGTGGCCGCAAAGATGAACGACCTTCCGGCCGCACTGAAAGACAAGGTGAAGGGTGGCGGTTCCCTTACCGCGCTGCCCATCATCGAGACGCAGGCGGGAGACGTATCGGCCTATATCCCCACCAACGTGATTTCCATCACGGATGGCCAGATTTACCTGGAGCAGGCGCTGTTCAACCAGGGCGTCCGCCCGGCCATCAACGTGGGTATCTCCGTGTCCCGCGTGGGCGGAAGCGCCCAGGTGAAGTCCATGAAGAAGGTAGCGGGAACGCTAAAAATAGACCAGGCCCAGTGGACGGAGCTGGAGGCCTTCTCTAAGTTCTCATCGGACGTTGACAAGGTTACTGAAATGGCCCTGGACAAAGGCCGCAAGAACAACCAGCTCCTCATCCAGCCCCAATATAGCCCCATGCCCATGGGAGAGCAGGTGGCCATCCTGTACTGTGGCACCAAGGCCCTCATGAAAGACATCCCTGTGGCCTCCGTCCGTCCCTTCCAGGCCGCCTTCCTTGACCGCCTCCGCGCCACCCACCAAACCGACGTCCTTGACCCCCTGGGCGCCGGCACCCTCACCCCGGAGATTGAAAAGATCCTCAAGGATACGGCAGAGTCAGTTATACTATCCATGAAATAGTGCCAACTTTAAAGGAAATAAAAGGCCGCATAGCCTCGGTGCAGAACACCCTTAAGATAACATCGGCAATGAAGCTGGTGTCGTCCGCCAAACTGCGCAAGGCCCAGTCTGCCATAGAGTCCATGCGCCCCTACCAGGCCAAGCTTCAGGAAATCCTCGCCACCGCCACGGGGGGCTCGTCCCTGAAAACGCCCGATTTTAGGGACGAAAGTGCCCATGAGACGTCTCCGTCCGCAAAAACGCCTGTTTTTAGGGACGGCGACACGGTTGTGATCGCCCTGGCCTCCAACTCTTCCCTTTGCGGCGGCTTCAACGCCAATGCCATTGCCAAAGCCAAAGGCGTGCTGAAGGAACGGAATGTCGTCCGCGTCTACTCCATCGGCCGAAAGATGGCAGACGCCATGCGCAAAGCCGGCTACCCCTCCTCGGAAGACTACACCTCCCTCTCCGACCATCCCACCTACGGCCCCGCCTCAGACCTCGCTGAAAAACTCATGGAAGAGTACTCAGAAGGCAAAATTGCCAGCGTCCTCCTTGTGTACAATCACTTCGTCTCCACCGGCAAGCAGGTTCCTGTAGTTGAAGAACTGATTGAATCAAACAAGGCTGTAGAAGACAAGTCGTCATTCTCGGGCTTGTCCCGGGAATCTCTGGACGTCATCCTCGAACCCTCCCGCAAGGAGCTCCTTGACGCCCTTTACCCCAAAACCATCAAGCTGAAACTCTTCGCGGCCATCCTTGACAGCGCCGCGGCGGAACACGCCGCCCGCACCGTCGCCATGCAAACCGCCACGGACAACGGCGAAGACCTCCTTGCAGAACTCACCCTCCAGTACAACAAGGGCCGCCAGCAAAAAATCACCTCCGAAATCCTCGACCTCGCCGGCGGCCAGGCCCGCGACTAAATAAGTATAATATACTAAACTTTTCTTTGCGTTTAATAGGAATTATTCTATATTTGCAGCGAAAAGTTTATTTTATTATACTAATGGGCTTACAAGAAACGGTCAAGAACAGGCGCAAAGAATTGCAAATCTCCCAAAACGACCTTGCGGAGATATCCGGTGTGTCAATTGCTACCATAAAGAATATAGAGAGAGGGAAGGGTAACCCTTCTTTTGATATGGTGTTGAGAATAATCGATGTTTTAGGGCTTGAAATCTTTTTCAATGTCCGAAGCCCTTTTGACAATAAGTAGTAGTAGGTATGCGACAGCTTGAGGTATACAATAATGACGTTCCTGCCGGGGTCCTCACTGAGGTGGCTCCAGGCGCGGGGTACATTTTCCGGTATAATGAGTCTTACATTGCTGCCGGGGGAGTCCCCGTGTCGGTCACACTGCCTCTTCAGAGGGAACAGTATGTGTCGGACCACCTTTTTCCCTTCTTCTCCAACATGATTCCGGAAGGGGCGAACAGGAAGATTATTTGCAGGTCCCTCAAGATAGATGAGAATGATCTTTTCGGTGTGCTGTACGCAATGGCCGGGAAGGATACGATAGGGGCAGTAAACGTTAGGAGGATTGCATGATGACAGAGATAAATAGATGCCCGTCCACCCTTGCGGACGGATACTCAAGTTACAGCCCCAAGGCACTTAAAAGCCTTTTCTACGGAAAGAAGGTATCGCCGATGCTGGATTTCAGCATATCGGGACTCAAGAAATCCGACATCGTCGCAAAGATGGCGGAGCGCATTTCCGTTTCCGGGGTGCAGGAGAAGTTCCCGGCGGTGATAGACCGTGGCGTCATTCGCCTTGCCCGGGAGGGAGAGCGTTCTACTCATATCCTCAAGCCCGCCCCTTGGGACGAGACCATCGCTACCCGCCGTCACATCCCTGCCAATGAGCACCTCACCATGCAGATTGCCTCGCAGATATACGGAATCAGGACGGCCGAAAACGGTCTTTGTTTTTCCAGCGACGGGCAAGCCGTGTACATAACCAAGCGGTTCGACATAGGGCCGGACGGTGTCAAGGCTGAGATGGAGGACATGGCATCGGTCATAGGCCGGAATGAGCAGACGGACGGACAGTATTTCAAGTACTCCGGGACCTATGAAGACATAGCAGACGCCATTCGCCACACTGTTTCCGCGTGGAAGGTGGACATGGAGAGTTTCCTTGACCTCGTGGTTTTCAACTATATTTACGGTAACGGGGACGACCACCTGAAGAACTTCTCGCTGATTCGCCAGGGAAAGGATTACCGTCTGGCCCCGGCATACGACCTTCTTAACACCAGTCTCCACGTGAATGGGGACGATTTCGGGCTGGACGGCGGCTTGTCCGTAAATCTGGTCCGTAGCGACGTCTACGCTGCCAGCGGACACCCGTGCAGGACGGATTTCGAGCGCTTCGGCGAACTCACAGGCGTTCCGGCTATTAGGGTTAGACGCATCCTGGACAGGTATGCGTCAATCCCTTCGGCAGTGACGGCTCTTGTCGCTAAATCCTTCCTCCCGGAAAAACTTCGCCGCTCATACATCCGCCTTGTCCAGGAAAGAACCGCCCGTTTCATGCGGCCATCGGAATAAACTCTTGGCATCGTCGGTGTCAAGGCCGGAAACCAATTGAGTATAAGAACTATAAGCATGAGATTAGTAACGTGCCTTTTCTTGTCTGGTTGATAATTATTCGTATCTTTGTACTGTGCAATACCGTACAATAAAGGTATTATTAATTAAGTTGCGACATTTTTAGCGTGTAGCTGTTGAATGATTACTTGTTTTGTCATATCGCTTCTTGTGCTTATGGCCTCTGGCGTTCCGTCGTGGGCAACCGCCTCGACAACCAGAAGTCGTACAACGGGTATTTTATGTCAAAGCGGTAGCGGTTTTGGGCAAAACGAATATTTTGATTGCCGCCTCGACAACCATAACGCGCAGAATGCCCTTTTTATGTCAAGGCGGCAAAGTTTTTGATGGACACTAATGACCTTTTATATGAAAAATAATGTTTCGGCTATTTCAGCCATTGCGCTGCTTTTTGCCTTAATGGCATGTGCTCCTGAAGACAAGAATAACGGAGAAAGTGGGGGAGATAAGTCCCTCACGACCACTGATAACAATGTTGTCATATACACCCCCGCCAAGGTTCTTTCGTACGATTATCAAAGATATTATTTAACAGTGGTCGAGCAAAAGTCTTACACCCCTGTTTTTGACGTCGAAGGCAGGCTGGTCAGTATTGATTATAAAGAGTCTGGTTATCATGATAAAGAGTTGGTGAATATTCAAACCAGTACTGAAACATATAAATACGACAACTCCGGCAGGACGGCGGTTGCTACTGCAGCCATGGCTTTTTACAATTTGGGCAGCCTGATCGGTTCTTCGGAAATAGTAACGTCTATTGCTTTTGATGACGATGGCAGAATACAAAAAGCGGAATGTGAGGATTATGCTTATTCAAATGAATATACGTATAATTCGGGTTATCTTGTTTCCACTTCTTCTCCCAAAACCAATTATACATGGGACAACGGTGATTTGAAAAGTATCGTCACAGATTACATCACGGATAAACAAACTGTGAACATAGAGTATTCTTCAGAAATCAATCCATTTGCAGAATCAGTTGACCCTGTCCTTTGTTCTATAATGCCGGATCATTATTGCTTTGGTCTTCTTGGCAGGCGTACGGCACATCTGCCCTCATCATATACAATGACCAGTAACTCTGAAAAACAGACGTTGCAGTTTGAATATGACAAGGACGAAAAAGGACGTATCGAAATGGTAAAAATAAAGCCGAGTCCTCAAACTCATCATTGGAGGGTTGTAATCCACTACGAAGACTGAGGCATTAAGCTAGTCAAGAAAAGAAGTCCCCCGTGGCGAATTGTCTCAATTGGCCCCGGGGGATTATTGTAAGTGTATCAATATTTATGTCCGATATGGGTATATTCCAATACCGTGCCAAATGGCGATGAGCGGAGAATTATTTTTTCGCTATCTTTGCAGACGGAATGATAAAGGCTATATTATTTGACATAGGCGGCGTCCTGGTGGGCCTGGACATGGAAAGGAGCATTCGTGCTTTCAAGGAAGTCCTGGGCCATGAACGCATTACGGAGCTTTTGGACCCGTGCCACCAGAAGGGCATATACGGGGACCTGGAGGCCGGTATCCTTTCGGCCGATGATTTCCGCGCCGCTATTCTTGCAGAATCCCGTCCTGGCAGCACGCCACAGGATGTGGACCGCTGCATGTGGGCTCTTCTTGCCGGAGTGTCGCCGGAGACGGCCGCCGCGGTGAGGTCCGTTTATGGACGATACCCCCTATACCTTCTTTCCAACAACAATCCCATCAACATGGTGGCCTGCCACAAGGCTCTGGACGATGCCGGCATAGGCGGGATGTTCGACGGCGAGTTCATATCGTGGGAGATGAAGATGCTGAAGCCGTCGGCAGAGTTTTACCGCGAGGTTGTCCGCCGCCTGGACCTTGCACCGGAGGAGATTCTTTTCATTGACGATTCCGCCTCCAACGTGGAAGGCGCCCGGGCCGTGGGCATCGACGCCCGCCTCCTGGAACCGGGAATGGCCATTTCTTCACTGCTGCCGTAGGATGTCACTGTATTCGCATTTCAGGATTAGCAAGCCGTCGGCAGAGAAAGTGCCGGCAGGGGAAGTGGACGCCACCTACAGGCGTCTTCGCACCCGTACGTTCTGGGGCGTTACCGTAGCATATACCTTATACTATGTTTGCCGCATGACCCTTGGCGTTGTGAAGCAGCCCCTCATAGACGGCGGCTTCCTTACCGCCGGGCAGCTGGGCATCATTGGTTCCGCCTTCTACTTTGTGTATGCGGTGGGGAAGTTCACCAACGGATTCATTGCCGATTACTGCAACATACGCCGGTTCATGGCCGCGGGGATAGGGATATCGGCAGCGATAAACCTTATCCTGGGCGTCCTTGGCCTGCTTCACGGGCCGCTAGGTTTGGGCTCTCTGCTTATGCTGGTGCTGTTCTCCGTGCTTTGGGGCGTGAATGGCTGGATGCAGTCAATGGGCTCGCCGCCCGGGACCATAAGCCTTTCCAGGTGGTTCCCGCTCTGTACGCGAGGCACCATGTACAGCGTGTTTTCATCGACTCCCCAGCTGGGGAAGTCAGTGTCCATGATAATGACGGGCTTCATCGTGGCCTACGCCGGATGGCAGTGGGGCTTCCTGGCGGCAGCGGTGGCGGGATTCATAGGCCTTGCCGTTTCGCTGCTTTTCATTGCCGATACCCCGGAGAGTTGCGGTCTCCCGTCCGTTCAGGAACTCTCCGGCGAGCCGGTCCGGGACATGGATAAAAAGCCCACCAAAGAACTCCAGAAATGGGTGTTCAAGCACCCTGGAATATGGGTTATAGCTTTATCTACAGCATTTTTGTATATCACCCAGCATGCGGTGAGCGACTGGGGCGTGCTGTTCCTGCAGAAGCAGAAAGACTTCTCCCTTGAGAAGGCCACGCAGGTGATTGGCCTTGCGGAAATCTTTGGCGTTGCTGGCAACCTTGCCGCCGGCTGGCTGTCGGACGTCCTGTTCCGCGGCAACCGTTCCCGGCCTGTTGTGATTGCGGGTATTCTGGCTGTGGTGTCCCTGTTCGGATTCCTGTTCCTTGGAGGCGGCTACTGGGCCAATATGGCCTTCGTGGCCGTGTTCAGCGCATCTTTCAGCGTGGTGTTCTGCATTGTGGCCGGCCTCATGGCGCTGGACTTCGTGCCGCGCAAGGCAACCGGTGCCGCTCTTGGCATCGTGGGTATTTCAAGCTATGCCGCCGCGGGCCTTCAGAGCATGGTCTCCGGTTTTCTGATTGGCGGTTATACAAGCGGAGATGTCTACAACTTCACACCTGTCTCAGTCTTCTGGATCATCGCCTGCCTCCTTGCCTTCACATTACCAGTCGTTGGCTGGAAGTATCTGAGGAAGTAGGTTTTACTCCCTGGGGCAGAATACGTAAGTGAGGTTGAATGAGGTTTTGGTATAGGCCGATACCATGAATATGTATTGGATACCCTCCTTGAGGCCGCCCTCGACTCCGCTTTCCACCTTTTCTTCGTTGCTCCAGTTAGCAATGTCGAATGGATTGCCCGGCTTGTCATCACCCTTAGTCCAGGATTCAAGCACTGTGGCTTTATCTTCAGTGTACACGGTGATTGTGTCGTATTTGTCGTAAAAATGCGATTTCCACAAAGCGGGGACATCAAGATGAGTGTCCATTCCATGGGCCTGACATAATGTGGTGGTAAATATTTTGTCTTTTTTTATGGTCCAATCTTCATTTACAACAGTGCTGAGTATTACCGTCTGGTCATAAGCATTGGCAAAGCAAATGGCAAGATATTCGTCTTTATTGCATGCGGCAAAAGTGAGGGCTGCAGCAATCAGTATAATAACTCTTTTCATATAATAAGTTGTTTTATAGCCAATATTGGTACTGGTCACGGTCTTTGGTCCAGTTGTCGTATTTGTTGTATTTGCCGTTCTGGGTGTCACGGGAAAGGTGTATCTGCCCTTTCTCTATCTTGACAATCTTCTGATTGTCGGAGGGGCCTATGGCGATTTCGCCCTCAAAACTTACCTTAATCTCGTATTGAGTATTCTTTAAGCAGGTAATGGTCACAGTCCTGAACGACGCTGAACTGTGGTATGCATAAAACGTATAATAATCAGAGTCGCCGTCTTTTACCACTATCTTTTTTGTGATGGCAACGGCATTGGAGGTGCTGGTGATGGTAACGGTGTCGTCCTTCTTGAGATTATCCGGTATACAAAGCCACATGGCGGGGCCAAGGCACAGTTCGTTCCCGTTGTCGTCTGTCCCAAGCCAGCTGACGGGATTCTCACCTTCTTCTGAGCAAAAGACGTCTGCCCTTAAAAAAATCACCGGTTGCGCCCCCATTTTTGTGCTGGCCCAACTAATCCTGGCCTTGGGTGCTTTCACGAACTTAACGCCACCGGCATACATGCCGCAGGTTGTGACTTCAACAACATGGGGCGGCTCGATATTAATCTTCAGGCAAGACGATGACACCGTCACCATCAACAATGCTGTCAATATTTTTTTCGTACCCATACTACCAGTTAACAGTTCTGCAGCTGTCTTCCAGCCAGGATTTATATGTCCCGTACCGCCTGTCTGCTCTCAGGAAGAAAACACCGTTTTTCAAATTGATTGTAGTATTCTGCTGCAGATTCTCAACCTCAATTTCTGCATTAAAAGTCCCGCAGATCTGATCTTTTGATACATCTGTGAATATAACCGTGAGCTTTTTGAACGGCCTGGAGGTTATTGTGTTCCTGTACCAGTTCTCTTCTCCTGCGGCGTGTAGTCTCAGGTTGATGGCATTATTGGGGTTTTCTACTGTAATCTCTTTTCCAAGGCTGATTTTCTCTAATGGCAGATGCAGCAATACATAAGGTCCTAAACCGATATGGTTCCCTTCTTTGTCTTCCCACATGCAGTCTTCTTTCTCAAATATATCAATCTTCATGAAAATGCCGGCTTCACCATCTTCAATACACCGGTTCCAATTCATTTGAATCTCATGTGACACGGAAAACAAGTAAGATTCCTCGAAAACCGCATTTATGTATTTAACGCCTTCCGAATAGAATCCGAAGGCGGAGTAACCCGGCCCCAGATTGTCTGAATATGGGTCAAAATCCCAATTTGGCTCTTCACAAGAAAACAGAACCAAAGATGCGGCCCATAGAAGAAGAGACTTAGATATCCTGCCAAATAATTGCATGGTATTCACTGATTACAGTCTATAAATCTGCCAAAGGCAGAAATCTTGCATCAAAAATAATTGATTATCACTAAAAAAGCAACTGGCCCTTTAGTTTTGGCCAGGCGGCGGTAAGGTATAGGGAACGTATGGCCAGATGGATGAAGTAGGCTCCCATGAGGATGTGAAGGAGGGTTTCCGGGCTGGCGTTCGGGCTAAGCAGCGAGCCGGCGAGCCAGAAGGCGAAGAATCC
>JAILJO010000042.1 GCA_024694675.1 Bacteroidales bacterium
TTACATCAGCCACTTTGACATATCCTTACCTGTAGCGAGTCCTTCACGAATTTGGGTTGAGGATATTGTGACCAGCGGGGCTTTCAGCAGTTCAATTTTGTACAGCGGGTTCTCTTTCAGGAGCCTGGCCTTGGCGTGGCCGCGGTGGTAGCCTTTGCGTGGGAAAACCACCACGCCGTACTCCAGGAGAATCCTTTCATGATAGCGCCAGCCAAGGAAGTTTGCAAGGTTGTCTGCGCCTATCACCAGCGTGAACTTGTTTTCCGGTTCTCGGGCTTTGAGTGCGTCCAGCGTATTGATTGTATACTGCGGCGGGAGCATCTTCAGCTCTATGTCACAGGCTTTCACCTTGAGCTCCGGATGGCGTGAGAGCGCATCCAGGGCGGCGTTGTAACGGTCTTTGCCTGCCGGAAGGCTGTGCCTGTCCTTGAAAGGGTTCTGCGGCGTCACAACCAGGTACACAATGTCAAAACCCGCTTCCCGGGTGAGGAAACGGATTATGGCCTCGTGGCCCTTGTGCAGGGGGTTGAAGCTGCCGCTGTAGACTGCTACGTTCATGAGATTCTTCGATTACGCTCAGAATGACAGGCGGAAGGTTCAGCAAGACAAAAATGAGTCGACCATTTTCTCCGCCTCTTTGTAGGCGGTTTCAAGGTCATCGTTTATGAGCACTTTGTCAAACTTCGGGGCGTAGGTCATTTCCTCCGCGGCCTTGGCCACGCGCTGCTCTATGGCGTCCATGGAGTCTGTGGCGCGGGCTATGAGGCGCTTGCGGAGCTCTTCAACGGAAGGCGCCTGGATGAATACGGAAAGCGCAGCGTCTCCGAAGTACTTTTTCAGGGATACTCCGCCCTTGACGTCAACATCGAAAATAATCACGTGACCCTTGGCCCAGATGCGGTTGACCTCGCTCTTGAGGGTGCCGTAGAAGCGGTCCGGGTATACTTCCTCGTGCTCTACGAACTTGTCATCGGCCACAAGGGCGCGGAAGACATCGGCCGTATAGAAGAGGTATTCCACGCCGTCCTGTTCTGTTCCGCGCGGAGGACGTGACGTCGCAGACACGGAAAACTCCACCTCCGGATGAAGGCCCAGGATGTGATTCACTATTGTGCTCTTCCCGCTTCCGGAAGGCGCTGAAAAAATAAGTACTTTGCCGTTCATAACACTGCAAATATAAGAAAAATCTGCCACCCATCCTCAAAAACAGCCCCAAAACAAGGACGACCCTGCCAAAAAGGGTACCCCATCCTCAAAAACAGGCCCAAAACAAGGACGGGTGGAAAAAATTGGTTATATTTACTGAAAATATAAAGTATATGAAACGAATTCTTGTAATGATGTTTGCCCTGGCGGTTTCTGCTACGGCATTCGGGCAGGATGAGGCCCGTCTTCTTCGTTTTCCCGCAACAAACGGTACGGACATAGTGTTCAGCTATGCCGGAGACCTGTGGACAGTGCCGGTGCAGGGCGGAGAGGCAAAAAGACTTACCTCGCACATTGGCTACGAAGCCTTTGCCAAGTTCTCCCCGGATGGCAAAACCATAGCTTTTACCGGAGAGTATGACGGTAACCGCGAGGTCTACCTGATCCCTGCCAAGGGCGGAGAGCCGGAGCGCCTCACATACACCGCCACCAACCCAAGGGACGATATGGGAGACCGCATGGGCCCCAACAACATAGTCATGGCATGGGCCAAGGACGGCATCTATTTCCGCAACCGCACGGAAGACGGCTTTTCAGGAAAACTCTGGAATGTTTCTCCGGAGGGCGGAATGCCGGAAATGCTCCCCCTGCCGGAAGGCGGCTGGCTTTCCTGGAGCCCGGACGGCAAAAAGATGGCATACAACCGCGTCATGCGTGAATTCCGCACCTGGAAGTACTACAGGGGCGGTATGGCGGACGATGTATGGATCTGGGACCCCAAAGCCAAGACCGTTAAGAATATCACAGACAACAGCGCCCAGGACATCTTCCCCATGTGGATTGGCGATGAAGTCTTCTTCGCCAGCGACAGGGACATGATCATGAACCTGTTCTGCTATAACACCAAGACCGGCGCCACCAGCAAGGTCACGGATTTCAGGGAGTACGATGTCAAATTCCCCTCCACGGACGGCAAGACCATAGTCTTCGAGAACGGCGGCTGGATTTACCGCTTCAACCCTGCGAACCGCGAGTGTAAGAAAGTTCCCGTCACCCTTGCTTCGGATGCCGTCTACGGCCGCCCGGAAAGGAAGGACATCAGCGGCAAGATGACCGCTGCCAGCCTTGCCCCGGATGGTTCCAGGGTCATTGTCACGGCACGCGGAGAAGTCTTTGACGTCCCTGTTGGCAAGGGCGTAACGCGTAATCTCACCCGCAGCTCCAACTCCAACGACCGCGCCGCGGCATGGAGCCCTGACGGCAAGTCCGTTGTCTGGATTGGGGACTCCACTGGAGAGACGGAACTCTATCTGTACGATGTCGCAAAAGGCAGTGTAAAACAGCTCACAAGCGGCTCAGATACCTATATCCGCCGCGTCCAGTGGGCGCAGGACAGCAAGCACATCTACTACACGGACCGCAAGAACCGCTATGTGGAAGTTGACCCCGCTTCCGGCAGCCGCAGGACTGTCATGGAGAATCCTACTGGAGAGTTCTACTTCGTAAGCATCTCCCCGGACAGCAAATGGATTGCATATACCAGGGACGCTGAAAACGAGATGTCAATAGTCTACATCCGCAGCCTGGCGGACGGCAAGGAATACGCCGTCACGGACCGTTGGTACAACAGCGGCAGCCCCACCTTCTCCACGGATGGGAAGTATCTCATCTTCACATCGGACCGTGACATGAATCCCCAGTATAGCCGCATAGAATGGAACTATTCCTTCACGGACATGAGCGGCGTGTATATGGCCATGCTGGCCAAGGACACCCCTTCGCCCCTCATCGCCAAAGACCCTTCCGTGAAGCCGTCAGCAGACGAGAAGAAGGCCGCTGAGCCAAAGAAGAAGGATGGCAAGAAAGATGAGCCCAAGAACGAAGATAAGCCCAAGGAAAAGCCGGCCACCAAGGTTGACCCCGAGGGCATTGCAGACCGCATTGTGAAGCTGCCCGTCAAAGGCCGCAGCTTCTACTGCGACGGCAAGAGCCTCTGGTACGGCGGCCGCGGCGGCACCCGCGTCTTCACATTCGAAAGCGGAGAAGACGAATCCTGCGCCGATGGCATGATTGACGTTACCCCCGGCGCCTCCAAGGCTCTGCTCCGTAAGGGCAAGGACCTGTTCGCGGTGAAAATCGGCCCCAAGATGGACGCCAAACCCAAGGATAAGATATCGCTTGACCTTGTTACCACGGTGAACTATCAGGAAGAATGGGCCCAGCTTTTTGACGAGATCTGGCGCGCATTCCGTGATGGCTACTACCTGGAAAACATGCACGGCCGCGACTGGAAGGCCATCAAGGAGAAATACGCCCAGATGCTCCCTTACGCCCGCACACGCCTTGACGTCAACTACCTCATAGGTGAAATGATCGGCGAGCTTGGCACCGGACACTGCTACGTCACTCCTGGGGAATATCCCAAGCCGGAGCGGGTAGACATGGGCCTCCTTGGCGCCACTTTCTCCAAGGTTAAGGACGGCTTCCGCATAGACCATATCATGGAGGGCGCCACCTATCGTCCGGAACTCCGCTCCCCGTTTGAGGAGCCCGGCCTGGGCGTGAAGGAAGGCGACGTGATTACCGCCATCAACGGAGTTTCACTGGCCTCTGTGGACAACATCTACAAGCTCCTGGTGGGCAAGGCCGACATCCTTACGGAACTCACAATCGGCGGAAAGAAAGTGGTGGTTAAACCCATTGCCGATGAAGGCCCCCTCGAGCACTTCGCCTGGGTCCAGAACAACATCCGCACGGTGGAGAAGCTCTCCGGTGGCAAGGTTGGCTACATCTATATCCCGGACATGGGCCCTGAAGGCCTCAGCGAATGGGCCCGTTACTACTACCCTCAGCTGGATAAGGAAGCCCTCATTATCGATGACCGTGCCAACGGCGGCGGAAACATATCGCCAATGATCATCGAGCGCCTTCTCAGAAAGGCCTACCGCCTCACCATGTATCGCGGCTCAACACACACCGGAACCGTTCCTGAAGGCACTCACACAGGCCCCAAAGTGCTCTTGATTAATAAATACTCTGCCTCTGACGGAGACCTCTTCCCCTGGAGCTTCAAGGCAAATAATCTGGGCACAGTGATTGGCACCCGCACCTGGGGCGGCATAGTTGGCATCAGCGGTCCGCTGCCTTACGTTGACGGCACAGACGTCCGCGTCCCCTTCTTCACAAACTACGATGCCGCCACCGGCCAGTGGATAGTTGAGAACCACGGCGTAGACCCGGACATCCTTCTGGACAACGACCCCGTCAAGGAGTTCGCAGGCACGGACCAGCAGCTTGAAAAGGCCGTCAAGGTTGCCCTTGAGCAGCTCAAGGACCGCAAACCTCTGCCCGGCGTTCCCGCTCCGCGTACGTTCAAGGACCTGGGATTACCGGAGGACTTTTAATTCTTAATTAAAATCTTTTAATATTCGCTGAATTTTAGTAAATTTGCATGATTTGAAAAATCATACAACAAACTATATAATTATGGTTAATTACAAAGATTTGGGCCTTGTGAACACCCGTGAGATGTTCAAGAAGGCCGTTGCCGGCGGTTACGCCATTCCCGCATTCAATTTCAACAACATGGAGCAGCTTCAGGCTATCATCATGGCCGCTGCAGAGACCAAGTCCCCGGTTATCCTCCAGGTATCCAAGGGCGCC